>NZ_JBHWLY010000008.1:0-135531 GCF_042730435.1 Nocardioides sp. NPDC059952
CCTCGGCCGACCTACCTGACGCCTCGGCCGACCTACCTGACGCCTCGGCCGACCTACCTGACGCCTCGGCCGACCTACCTGACGCCTCGGCCGACCTACCTGACGCCTCGGCCGACGTACGTGACGCCTCGGCTGTTAGCTGGGCTTCGCGTCAGCGGAGGCCCGGACCACCAGCTCCGGCTGGAGCAGCGCAGGCGTTTCGACGGTGCCCTCGGCGATGGCCTTCGTGGCCACCTCGACCGCGAGCTCACCGAGCGAGGCGAAGTCCTGTCGGACGGTGGTCAGCGGCGGCCAGAGGTAGGCGGCGTCCGGGACGTCGTCGAAGCCGACGACGCTCACGTCCTGGGGGACCCGGCGGCCGGCCTCGTGCAGCGCCCGGATCACCCCGAGGGCCATCGAGTCGTTGGCGGCGAAGACCGCGGTGACCGAGGGGTCCCGGGCGATCACGGCACCGGCCTCGTAGCCGCTCCTGCTCGACCAGTCACCGAAGATCTCGGGCCCCGGTTTCGCGCCGGCCTCCCGGAGTGCGGCCAGCCACCCCTCCCGACGCTGCCGGGCGTCGATCCAGCCGACCGGACCGGCGACGTGGGCGATGTTGCGGTGGCCGAGGTCCAGCAGGTACTGCGTGGCCAGCACGGCCCCGGCGTGCTGGTCGATCCCCACCGAGCGGACCCCCTCCGGCGGGTCGCTGTGGATCATCACGACCTCGACCACGGACGCGAGCTGGGCGACCAGGTCCTCGAACGACTGGTGCGATACGCCGAGGAGCACGGCCTCGACCGCGTCGTCGAGGAGCGCCTCGATCGCGCGCTCCGCCGAGGTCGCCTCGAGGTGTGGCACCGGGCTCAGGATGACGTCGTAGCCGGCCTTCTGACCGGCCTGGTGCACCGAGGCGGCCAGCGTGCCCGGCCCGTAGAGGTGCGGCTGGGAGTAGAGCAGACCCAGGCGGCCGGAGCGCCGCGTCACCAGTGCCCGCGCCGACTTGTTGCGTCGATAGCCCATCTCGTCGATCGCGGCCAGCACCCGGTCGCGGGTCTCGCCGCGTACGGCATCGGAGCCGTTGACCACCCGGGACACGGTCTGGTGCGAGACCCCTGCCCGGGCCGCGACATCTGCCATGCTCGGCGCGTTCTTCGACTCAGGCGGGACCATGCTGTGATCCTAAGAGGCATCCGCGTCCCCGTCTCGCAGCGGCCTGCCGCCGACGCCGACTCCGCACCGGATCTTGTGTCGAGTCGCTAGCCTCACCTGGCGTGCCTCAACTCATTCGTTCCACGGTCCGAACGGCGGCGCGCTTCGCGGCCGGGGCCCTGCTGGTCAACGCGATCCCGCACACGGTCAAGGGCGTGACCGGACAGCGGTTCCCGACGCCGTTCGCGAACCCGCCCGGAGTCGGCCCCTCCTCCCCCACCGAGAACGTTGCCTGGGGAGCCGTCAACCTCGCCGCCGGCAGCGCGCTGCTCGCCGCCGGCTCCCGTACGAAAGGCTCCAAGGTCCCGCTGGTCGCCGGCGGCGCCCTGATGGCGCTCTTCCTCTCCCGCTACTTCGACGACGTGGAGGCCAGGCTGGGATCGAGAGACCCTGGATAGATCCTCGACACCCTCGGAGGATGGATCCGACCCCGGATCCACCAACGAGGAGCAGACCGATGCCACGTCGACCCATCGACATCACGATCCCCGACCTGTCCGGCAAGCGAGCCCTGGTGACGGGGGCGAGCGACGGGATGGGGCTGGTGATGGCGACGCGGCTGGCGGCCGCGGGGGCGGAGGTGGTGCTGCCCGTACGCAACCCCAGCAAGGGCGCGAAGGCGCTGGCCACGATCCGCGGGCACGTCCCGGAGGCCGAGATCTCGCTGCGCAACCTCGACCTCTCCTCGCTGTCGTCGGTGGCAGCGCTCTCCGAGACGCTGCTGGGCGAGGACCAGCCGTTCCACGTGATGATCAACAACGCCGGCGTGATGACGCCGCCGGAGCGGCAGACGACCGCCGACGGGTTCGAGCTCCAGCTCGGCACCAACCATCTCGGCCACTTCGCGCTCGTCGCCCGGATCCTGCCGCTGCTGCGAGCCGGGAGGGCCCGGGTGACGTCCCAGGTGAGCGTGGCCGCGCGGCGCGGCACCGTGAACTGGGAGGACCCCAGCTGGGAGCACGACTACGACGACATGAAGGCCTACAGCCAGTCCAAGATCGCCGTCGGTCTGTTCGGGTTGGAGCTGGACCGGCGCAGCCGCGCCGGCGACTGGGGAATCACCAGCAACCTCTCCCACCCCGGCGTCGCGCCGACCAACCTGCTGGCCGCACGACCCGAGATCGGACGTACGACCGACACCCTCTCCGTACGCATGATCCGCTGGCTCTCCGCCCGCGGGATCCTCCTGGGCACCGCCGAGACCGCCGCCCTTCCCGCGCTGCTGGCTGCGACCTCGCCCGAGGCGACCGGTGGCCGGATGTACGGCCCCAGCGGGCCCGGGCACCTCGGTGGCGCGCCCGCCGAGCAGGCGCTCTACCGGCCACTGGCCAGCCCCGAGGACGCGGCCAGGCTCTGGGAGATCTCCGAGAGACTCACCCGCACCGCGCTCCCGACCAGCTGACCGGCGTACGACTCCGGCATGGTTGACTCGGCGCGTGAGCACGCGACCGCGCAACCGGCGCCAGCTGATCGTCGAGGCGGCGGGCAAGGTCTTCAGCGAGCGTGGCTACCACGCCGCGTCGATGGAGCAGATCGCCGCTGACGTCGGGATCACGGCGGCGGCCCTCTACCGGCACTTCCCCGGCAAGTACGACCTGTTCCGCGACTGCGCCAACCTGCTCATCGACCACCTGCTCGGGGCGGTGTCCGACCTTCCCGACGACGCGGATCTCGACCGGGTGCTGCGCACGATCGCCGAGCTCACCGTCGATCACCGCAGCTATGGCGGCATCTACCGCTGGGAGTCGCGCTATCTGGGCACCGAGGACCTCCAGGAGATCCGGGTCAAGGTCGACCGGGTCGTCCGACGGGTCGTGGCGGCGGCCGGTGGAGCCCCGGACCCGTCCGCCGACGACCGCCTCCGGGCCGTCGCGGCACTGGGAGCGATCGGCTCGATCACCACCCATCACGCCACCATGGCCAGGCGTCGTCTGGTCGACCTGCTGACCGAGGTCGGCATCCGGGTCATCGGCACCGACCTCGCGGCGCTCCCACGGACCGACCCGTCGCGGGTGCAACCGGTCGAGGAACCACCGGCCTCCCGCACCCGCAGCGCCGAGATCCTCGCCGCTGCGATCCCGCTCTTCGCGCGCGACGGTTTCGCGAACGTCACCCTCGGGCACATCGCCGAGGTCGTCGGGGTGGCACCGTCGGCGCTCTACCGGCACTACCCGAGCAAGGTCGACATCCTCGCGGCGGCGTGCCTGCAGGCGGCGACGATGCTCGACCAGTCGGTCCGCGAGGCCCTGCGCGATCCTGGTGACGCGACCGGCGCGGTCGCGGCCCTGGCTCGGGCGTACGTCGGCTACAGCTTCCGCCACCACCTGCTCACCCAGGTCGGCACGGCCGAGATCGCCGGGCTCCCCGAGCCGCTGCGTACCCAGCTGATCCGGGCCCAGCGGGAGCACGTCGCCCTCTGGGAGGACCACCTGGTCGCCGCACGGGACGACCTGGACCCGCGCGCGGCCAGGGTCGAGGTCCATGCCGGACTCGGCGTGGTCGCCGAGTCCGGCCGGCTGCTCCACTGGCAGGACGGCAACGAGGAGAGGGTCACCGCCCTCCTGATGCACGCCCTCGGTCTCTGAGACCTCAGGACGGTCGGTTGATGTCAGGGATCTCGATCGGGGTGGTCTGGCCCGACTCACCGCCGTTGAGGAACGCCATCGCGAGCGCCCTGACGAACTGGTCGAACATGTAGTAGGAGCCCGGGAGGACGTTGATCGTGCCCTCGCGGAACGCGATGTAGGCGGGCCAGGCGGTCTTGATCAAGGCGGCCGAGACGTAGTCGCGACGCAGGCCGAGCCAGTTGGAGATCTCGTCGCCGAGCGTGTAGCGGACGAACTCGTTGAGGAACCCACGAGTGACGCCCAGGTCGACCTGGGCGGTCAGGCCGAGAAGTGTCTCGGCGAGGCTGTTGCCCTCGGCGGTGGGCGCGAGGATCGGGGTGAGCACCTGCGCGGCCTGAGCGTGCGCATCCGCCCAGGTCTGCGGGATGAACCGGTCCTGGACGCCGAGCAGGGAGATGGCGACCTGCCAGGAGTGCAGGAACGCCTCCTCCTCGGCCGCGGTCATCGGGATGCGCCACTCCTTGAACTTCTTGTGCACGAAGGTGCCGAGGCTGTGGAAGGTGACCAGGATGTCGCCGTTGCTGATCGGGATCTGGTTGTGCTCGGTGGCGCCCTCGCGCCACTGCGGGAGCTGCGGCAGCAGGTGGCGCACCGCCGCATGCACCATCCGGGTCTTGTTGGCCGTGACGATGAACTGACCCTGAGGCTCGAAGGCGTGCAGCTGCGCCATGTCGTAGCCGAAGGTGAAGGTCTTGGCGGCGCGGTCCTGCATGTCGGCGCCACCCTTGGACCAGTAGACCGACTTGGCCTCCCGCGGGATGACGGTGCTCATGATCCCGCTGCCGACGCTGTAGAGCGCGAACAGGTAGGTGTCCTTGCGGCGGTTGAAGTCCGCGGCCAGCGTCAGCTTGTCCATGTCGGCCCACTCGGGCAGCTGGTTGACGTCCTGCAGGTAGGCGGTGAGGTCCGCGGGCAGGCCGGTCGGCAACGGGTCGTTGTTGTCGACCCACGGGCGGATCGCGGTGTTGACCGCGGACACCTGACCGTTGTCGAGCACCGACTTCATGATCGCGTCGATCCGGTCGTCCCAGACCCACTGCGGGTCGGCGTACGGGGCCGCGCCGGCGATCGACCCTGTCGACGCCCAGCTCCAAGACGGTGCGACGCCTTCGGCCACACCCACGAAACCGAGTGCCGCACCCAGCGAGATGAACCCTCTACGACTGAGATCTCCCATTGACTTACCTTCCACCTTTGGAGGGATTCGCTCGGCCTTTAGGGGTCGACGCGAATGTGATTCCTGATTAACATACGGCCAGTGACGGACGTCACGCAATGGCTCTCGCCCCCTCATCGCGATGGCCGGGCAAATTTGTGAATCAAGATTAGAAATGGGCTGCCATGACGACCAGAGAAGACCACGCCGCACCTGTCACCGGGTCGGTGTTCCGGCCCGGGTGGCTGACCGAACCCGTCCTCGACGACCTACGCACCCGGGTCTGCAGCGGTGCCGGCGAGCCGACGCCCGACGTGGTCGCCCTGGCGCCCTATGACCTGCTGCCGACCGCCCCGGTGCCGAGCTCGTCGGTCCTCGACGTCACCGAGGCCGTCTCCCGCGGACGGGTCGCGCAGCGGTCCTGGGCCGCGCTGCCGCTTGCGCGGCGGTGCCAGGTCGTGATCGCCTTCCACGACCTCCTCGTCGAGCGTCAGGACCAGGTCCTGGACCTGATCCAGTGGGAGACCGGCAAGTCCCGCTTCCATGCCTGGCAGGAGATCGCCCAGGTCGCCACGATCGCGCGTCACTACGCCCGTCGCGCGCGCCGCTACCTCGCCGACAACCGGGTACGCGGCATGGTCCCGCTGCTGACGAAGGTGACCGAGGTGCGCGTCCCCAAGGGGGTCGTCGGGATCATCTCGCCGTGGAACTACCCGCTCTACCTCGGCGTCGGCGACGTGCTCCCGGCGCTGCTGGCCGGCAACGCCGTCGTCTCCAAGGCCGACCCGCAGACCTCGCTGACGATGCTGTGGACCCACGCCCTGCTGGCCGAGGCGGGCCTGCCCGCCGACGTCTGGCAGATCGTCGTCGGCGAGGGTGTGCCGGTCGGCACGGCGCTGGTCGACGAGGCCGACTTCGTCTGCTTCACCGGGTCCACCGCGACCGGACGGGTCGTCGCCGAGCAGGCCGGGCGCCGGCTGGTCGGGGCCTCGCTCGAGCTGGGTGGCAAGAACCCGCTCATCGTGCGCGCGGATGCCGACCTCGACAAGGCCGTGGCCGGGGCAGTCGCGGCTGCGTACGCCAACACGGGGCAGATGTGCATCAGCATCGAGCGGATCTACGTGCACGAGTCGGTCTATGAGTCCTTCCGCGACGGCTTCGTCGCGGCGACCGCGGAGCAGCGGATCGGGCAGGCTCTCGACTTCTCCGTCGAGCTCGGACCGCTGATCTCGCAGCGTCAGCTCGACGCGGTCACCGCACACGTGGAGGATGCCGTGGCCCACGGCGCGACCGTGCTCAACGGCGGACGGGCCCGGCCCGACCTGGGACCGCTCTGCTTCGAGCCGACCGTCTTGGAAGGGGTCACCCCGGAGATGCGCGTCTACGCCGAGGAGACCTTCGGGCCGGTCGTCGAGCTCTACCCGTTCCGTACGGACGAGGAGGCGATCGCGCTCGCCAACGAGGGCTGCTACGGCCTGTCGGCCTCGATCTGGTCGCGCGACACCCACGAGGCGGCCCGGATGGCGCCGCAGATCCGCGCCGGGTCGGTCAACGTCAACGACGGTGCCGCGGCCGCGGCCGGCAGCATCGAGGCCGGGATGGGCGGCATGGGCGAGAGCGGCCTCGGCCGCCGCCACGGAGCCGAGGGCATCCGGAAGTTCACCGAGACGCAGACGGTCGCGATCCAGCGGCTGATCCCGCTCGGCGCCGCACCCGGCAAGGCCGAGTCCTTCGTCGAGTCGACCAACAAGCAGCTCACGCTCATGCGCAAGATCGGAGTCCGGTGATGGTGACCCTGCAGACGGCCGTACGTTTCAACGAGCTCCGCGCGGTCGACGGCCCCGTCGACCCGGTCGAGCTCGACAAGGTCTGGGCGGGCCTCGACACCGTCGCGGCATCGGCGATCCTGGGCTCCTGGCGCGGCTTCACGTTCTCGACCGGGCACCCGATCGAGAAGACGCTGGCCACGAGCAGCTGGCACGGCAAGCGGTTCGACGCCCTCGACGACGCCAAGCCGCTCATCTGCCGGGCCGAGGACGGCTCGCTCTACTCCGACGTGAAGTCCGGCCGCGGCGAGGCGAGCCTGTGGAACGTCGAGTTCCGTGGCGAGGTCACCGCCACCATGGTCTACGACGGGATGCCGGTCCTCGACCACTTCAAACGGGTCGACGGCGACACCCTGATGGGGATCATGAACGGCAAGCCTTCCGTCGTGCTCGACCCGGCCGGGCGGCACTTCTACTTCGGGCTGGAGCGCGCATGAGCGGGACGGGCGTCGCGGCTCGGGTGCTGCTCACCCGCGGCACCGACACCCCGGCGTCGCTGGTCGAGGCCCGGCTGGATGCGCCTCGCGAGGACGAGGTGCTCGTCCGGATCGAGGCGGTCGGCCTGTGCCATACCGACCTCGCCACCCGGGCCGCACTCGGCACCACTCCGGCCGTGCTCGGGCACGAGGGGTGCGGCATCGTCGAGCAGGTCGGCGCCGCGGTCTCCGACCTCGCCGTCGGCGAGCGGGTGGTGCTCTCCTTCCGCTCCTGCGGTTCCTGCGAGCGCTGCCTCGGCGGCGCCCCGGCCTACTGCGAGCAGGCACAGCGGCTCAACAACGCCGGGCGTCGCCCCGACGGCAGCGCCACGGTCACCGTGGACGGCCACCCGGTCTTCGCCTCGTTCTTCGGGCAGTCGTCGTTCGCCAGCCACGCGCTCGTGGCGGCCAGTGCCTGCGTACCCGTCGGGGACGTGGCGCCCGAGGTCGCGGCCCCGCTCGGCTGTGGCTTCCTGACCGGTGCGGGCGCGGTGCTCAACGTGCTCCGCCCCGGGCCGGGCTCTCGGCTGCTGGTCGTCGGTGCGGGTGGCGTGGGCGCAGCGGCCGTGCTCGCGGCACGTTCCGAAGGTGTCGAGGTGATCGTCGTGGAACCGTTGGCCTCTCGGCGCGAGCTGGTCGGGTCGTTCGGCGCCAAGGCCTATGAGTCCTTCGACGAGCTGGCCGATCCGGGGATCAGCCACGCCCTCGACACCTCGGGACGCCCCGAGGTCGTCGACCGCGTCCTCGACCTGCTGGACCCCCTCGGCACCCTGGCCGTGGTCGGCCTGGGCCGGGCGCGAGCCGAGATCGACGTACGCCGCCTGATGCTGCGCGGCCTCACCCTCCGCGGCTGCGTGGAGGGTGACGCGGTGCCCCGCGAGCTCGTCCCCGAGCTGCTCCGCCGCCACGCCGCCGGCACGCTGCCCCTGGACCGGCTGGTCACGACCTTCCCGCTCTCCGAGTGGGATGCCGCGGTCGCCGAGCAGCGCGCCGGGAGGGTGCTCAAGCCGGTGCTGCTCCCCTGACCCCGCTGTTGAGGAGCAGCGCCCGCCTGGCCGAGGAGACGTGGTGACGCATCGCCGCGGCGGCGGCATCCGCGTTGCGCGTCTGGATCGCGGCCAGGATGGCGTGATGCTCCTCGAGCGAGTTGGCGCGGGGGTGTGAACGGGTCTGGTCCCGGAACTGGCGCATGACCAGGGGGTAAGCCAGCTGGTCGACGAACCCGGCCAGGATGGGCCGGCGGGCCGTCTCCCGGACGTGCTGGTGGAAGCGGCGGTTCAGCTGGGAGTAGGCGGTGGCGTCCGAGGAGTACTTCGCGGTGCCCATCTCCTCCCAGATGGATCTGAGCACCGCGATCTCCTCCTCCGTCGCCAGCTCCGCACACTTCCCCGCCAGCGCGGACTCGAGGACCTCACGGGCCTCGAGCACGTTGGCGGCCTCCTCGACGGTGAAGACCCGGGCCCGGACGCCGCGGTTGGGCTCCCGGGTGAGGTAGCCCTCCTGTGCCAGCCGCAGGACCACCGACCGCACCGTGCCGCGCGAGACCTCGAGGACACCGGTCAGCTCCGCCTCGGTCAGCCGCGCGTTCGGCGCGAAGTGGCCGGAGACGATGAGGTTGCGCAGGTCCTGGTAGGCCTGCGCGTGCCTGCTCGACGGGTCCTGGCCCCCGGTCGAGACACCCGCGTCCAGGCTCAGGTCCATGAGTACAGACGGCGGGTCGTGCCCGACATGATCGCCTCGCGGTCGGCGTCCTCGAGCGGCGCCAGCGTCTCCCGCGCCAGCTCCACCAGCTCGGCGAGCGGCTGCTCGGCCGCGGGGCAGTTCGAGCCCCAGGCGATCCGGCGCGAGCCGTACGCCTCGACGACCGGGCCCAGGAACTCGCTCGCGGCCGACGTGCCGATCTGCTGCAGCCCCTCGAGCGTGCGGTGGGTGAGCTTGAGATGGAGACCGCCCGCCCCGGCGAACTCGGTCACCAGACCGGCAGCGGCGGAGGGCGAGGCGACCACGTCGGGGTAGCCGAAGTGGTCCAGGAGGAGCACCACGTCCGGGTGCCGGCTCAGCAGCTCGGTGAGAGCGGGGCGCGTCTCCTCGCCCAGCCGGAGCTGGAGGCACACCGGCACTCCCGAGGCAGCCGCCGCCGACCAGAACGGGTCCGCGGCCCGGTCCACGAACCACAGACCCTGCACGGCCACGGTGCTTCCGGTGGTGAACAGCCGCACCCCGGCCAGCCCGCCCGCGACCGCCTTCTCGAGACGCTCGGGCGCCCCCTCGGCCAACGGGTCGAACGTGCCGACGGCGATGAACCGGTCCGGCGCGCGCCGAGCCGACTCGATGACGTACGAGTTGTCGTAGCCGTACGCCGTGGTGGCCTGCACCAGCACGGCCTGGTCGACGCCCGAGGCATCCATGAGGGCGAGCAGGCCTTCTGCGGTGACGGGGCGTGTGCTCGCCCACGCGGACTGCTTGCCGCCCAGCGGCGATCGGGGATAGGCCTCGGTGTCGGGCGAGATGACATGGGTGTGGCAGTCGACGATGTCCATGGGACTCCTTCGTGGGATCGGTGCGGTGGGATCGGCGGGGTGGGATCAGCTGTCGGGGTAGTCGCCGGGCGCGAACAGGTCCTCCCCCGGCTCCGCGTCGATGAGGCCCTGGGCCCTGCTGAACCGCTGCAGCGCGGCCAACGAGGGCGCGTTCGATCCGATGCCGTAGGGGATCGGGTCCCCGCCGACCATCGCGCCCTGCCGGGCCAGCCGCGGCAGCGCGGTGAAGTCGGGGTCCTCGGCCACGGCGACCCGCTTGGCCTCGACGAAGGCCGCGTAGAGCCGGGTCGGGAGCTCGGGGTCCTTCTCGACCAGCTCGGACCTGACCACCACGACCGAGTGCAGCGGGTAGATCCCGGTGCGCAGGTAGTGGTCGCGCTCGATGACCTCACGGTCAGCGAACAGCGGATACGTCACCGGCGCCGCGTCCGCGGTCGCCTCCCAGCCGTCCTTCGGGTTGCCGGCGCGGCCGGTCCCGGCGTTGCCGGTGAAGGCCGCGTCGATCTCGTTCGCCGCGAGGTGCTCGCTCAGCGAGCGCTCGTCCCGCACGCGCTCGACGTTGGCCGGGGCGCGCCCCTCGACGTGGTCGTCGTCGTCGACGACCCAGGTCACCTGGCTCAGGTCGACGCCGTAGTCGTCCTCCAGCACACCGCGGGCCCAGACCCCCGTGCTCACCGAGTAGGCGCGAACGCCCACGCGCCGGCCCTCCAGGTCACGCGGGGCAGTGATGCCCGAGCTCGGCGAGCACTGGACGTCGCCGTGGTGGAAGCGCCGGTTGAGGAAGACCGGGATCGCCGTCAGCGGGACCCCCGCCTCGCGAGCCATCAGGTAGGAGACCGGGGCGAGCTCGCAGACGTCGAACTCGAGGTCGCGGATCATCCGGCGGTACGCGGCGATGATCGGCCGCACCTCCACGGGCTTGACGACGTAGCCGTCCACCGGGACGCGCCCGTCCAGCACGGCGTCACTGTGAGCGTAGCCGCCCAGCGTGATTGTCAACGATTCCATCAGTCCTCCAGGTCGATTGTTTGACAATGTGGCGACCGTACCACGTTCCTTGAATCCGCGTTACCGACGCTTGAGCTCCGTCTTCAGGCACGGCTTCACGCCGCTTCCACGCTCAATCTCTCGGCAACCAACGGAAATCAGAGAATGTTCTGTGGCGCTCTTCACATCTGCAGACAAGGCTGGTAGCGTCCCGGCCAGTCACAGATTGTTAGACAAAATGAGTTCAGGGAGTCGGAGATTGATCACAATCACGGAACGCGTGCCGGTACCACACCCACCCAAGATCGTCTGGGAGGTCCTCTCCGACCCGGCGAAGGTCGTCGCCTGCATCGACGGGTCCGAGCTCGGTGAGCAGCACGACGACGGCAGCTTCGACGCCCGTCTGACGGTGCGCTTCGCGGCGATCAAGGTGCCCTTCTCGGCCCGGGTCACCCTCGACCTGGACGACGCCGAGCACATCGGCACCCTGGAGGCGCACGGCTCCGACAGCCGCGGCTCCACCCGGGTGCAGGGCCAGGCCCGCTTCACCGTCGTCGCGGTCGAGGCAGGCTCCGAGATCGTCGTCGACGGCAAGGTCGACATCACCGGCCAGCTCGCCTCGCTGATCACCACGGGAGCCACCGTGGTGGTCGAGCGGATGACACGCTCCTTCGCCGAGGAGCTCACCCAGGCCTGCGCCGAGCAGGACCCCGCGACGCGGACCGCCGCGCTGGAGCGCGCCGCCGAGCGCGAGGAGCGCGGCTTCGTGCCCTGGTTGCGTCGTGGCTGGCAGCGTCTGCGGGCGGTGTTCGGGTCCTCCCGGGCCGAAGCCGGAAGGAGGGCCGGCGCATGACGCGGCTGAACCGGGTCATCGACCTGCTCGAACGTGGCGAGACCGTCTTCGGGGGCTTCCTCTCCCCTGACCCGACCGCCGCCGTCGGCGCTCGCGGGGTCGGCTACGACGCGCTGATCTTCGAGGCCGAGCACAAGCCCTGGGACGTACCCGTCCTCAAGGACGCCTTCCAGTACCTCCTGGACCGCCGCCAGATCCGTGAAGGAGAGAGCATCGCCCCCGCGGCTACTCCTATCGTCCGGGTGCCGGCCAACGGCGGTGAGCGTTCCCAGTGGCACGCCAAGCAGGCTCTCGACCTGGGCGCCTTCGGCATCATCTGGCCCCACGTCGACACCGTCGAGGACGCACGCAACGCGGTCGCCGCCTGCCGTTATCCGCGGATCGGTCGCCCTGCCAGCGAGCCCTCCGGGCTACGCGGCGACAGCCCGGCCTGGGCCGCCCGCTACTGGGGCGTGACGACGGAGGAGTACTACGAACGCGCCGACGTGTGGCCGCTCGCCCCCGACGGCGAGCTCCTCGTCGGGCTGATGATCGAGAGCGTCGAGGCCGTCGAGAACCTCGACGCGATGCTCGAGCAGGTGCCCGGCATCGGCCTGATCCTCATCGGCGAGGGCGATCTGAGCCAGGAGCTCGGTGTGCCCCGCCAGTATGAGCACCCGACGGTCCTCGAGCACAAGGACCAGGTCCTCGAGATCGGTGCGAAGCACGGCGTCGCCGTCGGCCACCCCCACGTCACCGAGAAGAACGTCGAGCAGGTCCTCGAGCAGGGTTACCGGCTGCTCCTCACTGCCCCCGTCGTACGCCACCCGGGCCTCGACCGTGGCCGCACCCTGGCCGGCCGCTGAAGAAGGAGACCCAGATGTACATCGACTGTCATACCCACTTCACCACCGTTCCCGATGCCCTCAAGCAGTGGCGCGACCGTCAGATCGAGGAGTACGAGCAGCACGGCCGCCACCTCTCGCCCGACGGCCTCGAGATCCCGGACGAGGATCTGGCCGCGGCGCTGAGCCAGGGCCAGCTGGTGCTCCAGGCCGAGCACGGCATCGACCTCGCCCTGCTCTCCCCGATCGCGGGGAAGATGGCCCACCACTACGGCGACCAGGAGACCAGCACGACCTGGTCGCGGCTGGCCAACGACACCGTCCACCGGGCCGTCCAGCTGTTCCCGCAGAGCTTCGTCGGCGTGGCCCAGCTGCCGCAGTCGCCGGGCTCGCCCGTCGACGCCAGTGTCGAGGAGCTGCGCCGCTGCGTCGAGGAGCTCGGGTTCGTGGGCTGCAACCTGAACCCCGACCCGTCCGACGGGAGCTGGGCGGCTCCGCCGATCACCGACCGCGCCTACTACCCGCTCTACGAGGCGATGGTCGACCTCGGCGTACCAGCGATGGTGCACGCCTCGATGTCCGCCAACCCCGCCGTGCACGGCACCTGCGCGCACTACCTCAACGGGGACACCACCGCGTTCATGCAGCTGATCTCCTCGGACCTCTTCAAGGACTTCCCGGACCTGAAGCTGATCCTCCCGCACGGCGGCGGAGCGGTGCCCTACCACTGGGGCCGCTACCGCGGCGTCATGCTCGACCAGGGCCGGGGCGAGCTGCAGGACATCGTCGGCGACAACATCTTCTTCGACACCTGCGTCTACTGGCGCCGCGGCATGCAGCTCCTCCTCGACACCGTGCCCACCTCGAACATCCTGTTCGCCTCCGAGATGATCGGCGCCGTACGCGGCATCGACCCGGACACCGGCCGACGGTTCGACGACACCCGCGCGCTCCTGGACTCGCTGGAGAGCCCGAGCGAGACCGACCTCGCCGACATCGCAGCCGGCAACGCCCTGCGCGTCTTCCCGCGCCTCGCCGCTGCCCTCGAGCAGCGCGGCATCTCCACCACCAACAACCTGGAAGGGGCACCGCTGTGAAGGTCTACGAGGCTCTGGCCGAAGCGTTCGTCGCCGAAGGCACGACGACCGTGTTCGGGATGATGGGCGACGCCAACATGCACTGGATGAACGCCATGGCCGAGCGAGGTGCCGAGCTGCTCGAGGCGCGCCACGAGGGCTCGGGGCTGGCGATGGCCGACGGCTGGGCCCGCGGCACCAACACCCCCGGGGTCGCCAGCACGACCAGCGGCCCGGGCGTGACCCAGCTGGCGACCAGCCTGGTCTGCGCCAGCCGAGCGCGTACGCCGCTCGTGCTGTTCTGCGGTGAGGCGTCCCGCGGCGACCTGACCGCGACCCAGTACCTCGACCAGCAGAAGTTCGCCGAGGGAGTCGAGTGCGGCTTCGTGCACGTGCTCACCCCGGCCAAGGCCCAGGACGCGGTCCGCCGTGCCTTCTGGCTGGCCCGCACCACCTCCCGGCCGGTCATGGTGAGCGCCCCCAACGACGTCCAGCTGGCCGAGTACGACGGAGCTCCCGTCTACGTACCCTCGACCCAGCTCATCGACGTCGCCCCGCGGGTCCCGGACCCGTCGCGGATCCGCCAGGCCGCCACGATCATCGAGGACAGCAAGCGCGTGGTCGTGCTCGTGGGCCGCGGCGCCCGCGCCGCCGATGTCGGCGACCAGGTGCTGGAGCTGACCGAGCTGACCCACGGCATGGTCGCGACCACGCTCCAGGTGAAGAACTGGCTGCGCGACCGGACGCCCTACTACGCCGGCATCTCAGGCCTCTACGGCACTCAGACCGCTCACGAGCTGCTCCAGGAGGCCGACTGCGTGATCGCCGTCGGGGCCAGCCTGAACCAGTTCACCACCGAGCACGGCTACCTCTACCCCGCCGCCAGGATCATCCAGCTCGACCATGCCGAGCAGGTCGTCACCGGCACCGGGCAGCCTGTCGACTGCTACGTCCGCGGCGACGCGCGCGCCTCCCTCGACCAGCTGCTCGACACGCTGCGAGGCGGAGAGCCCCGCACCGAGGGCTATCACACCAGCGACATCGCGAACCGCCTCACCGAAGCCGACATCCTCCGCGAGCCCTTCCACCAGGAAGAGGGCCGGCTCGACCCGCGCGAGGTCGTCCTCGAGCTCGACCAGCTGCTGCCCGAGAACCTCCCGATGGTCCTCGGCAGCGGTCACCAGGTCGACTTCGGCACGATGCTCTTCACCAAGCCGCGCGAGATCGTCACCAACTACGGGATGTTCGGCGCGATCGGCCAGGCACCGCTGATCACCATGGGCTGGAGCCTCGGGCGCGGCAAGCAGCCCACGGTCGTCATCGAGGGCGATGCGAGCTTCATCATGCACCTGGCCGAGTTCGACACCGCGGTTCGCTACGGCTGGCCGGTCCTCGTCATCGTCATGAACGACGAGGCCCTCGGCGCCGAGTTCCACAAGTCGGCCGCGCACGGGCTCCGCCCGGAGCTCACCGCGATTCCCTCCCCCGACCTCGGCGCGGTCGCCACCGCCATGGGCGGCCGAGGCATCACCGTGCGCAGCATCACCGACCTCGCCCAAGCCGTCGGCGCTTTCGTATCCGACCCCGCCCCCACGGTCGTGGATGTACGCATCAGCCGCGAAGTGCTCAGCGTGCCCTACCGCCGCCTCCACTTCGCAGAGGACGTCTGAGCCATGACCGACACCACCACAGACATCGAGACCGCCGTGGAAATCCTGATCAACGACCCGATCCTGGAGAGGGCCGCCGTCTCGGCGCTCGCCGACGCCGACGGCATCGGCCCCGTGACCGCCTCCACCCTCCGGCCAGTGCACAACGGCTTTCGCGCCTTCATCGACAGCACCAGCTACGAGGTGAGCGAGATCGCCATCGTCACGCTGCTGCAGGCCGTGGCGCAGGACAAGGACATCCTCCTTCTTCCCCTGACCGCGCTGGGCAGGCACCAGCACCAGACCCTGATCAGCGTGGACCCGATCGAGCTCGCCGACCTCGCCGGCCGCACCGGCGGCGTACGTGCCTGGAGCCAGACCACCGGCGTGTGGGTCCGCGGCATCCTCGCCGAGAAGTACGGCGTCGACCTGACCTCGATCACCTGGCGCACCTACAGTCGAGGCCACGTACCCGAGCTGCCCGAACCCGGCTTCGTCGCCCCGGCCGAGGCAGGCGCCTCCCTGGCCGACGACCTCCTCAGCGGCCGCGTCGACTTCGCCATCATGGGCAATGACCGACCCGACGACCCCCGCGTCCGCAGCATCGTCCCCGACCCGGCGGCTGCCGCCGAGGCTTGGGCCGCCGAGGTCGGCTACGTGCCGGTCAACCACCTGTTCGCCGTGCGCGGCAGCACGGCTCGGACAGCTCGCGACGGCGTTCTCGCCACGTACGACGCGCTCGCCTCCGAGCTGAACGACCGCAACGCCCAGCAGTCCGACAAGCCTGGGCCGCCGCTCCACCCCGTCGGGTTCGAGGCCCTCCGGCCGGCCGTCACCGCGGCCTCCAGGTTCGCCTTCGACCAGGGTCTGCTGCCCAAGCCGGTCGACTTCGACGAGTTGGTCAGCGCCACCTCTTCGGCTCTGGGCGTCGCCCCGGAACGGCTCGGGGGATGAGTCATATGTCCTCACCGCTCTCCATCGCGCTGCGCGACTATCCCCACACCCGCCCGCTCCTCGACGGCACCATCCCGGTCGAGGGCCACGAGGTGGACTACGCCGACGTCGAGCCGATCAACCACGCGTTCGCCCCCATGGTCCGCGAGCTCCGCTACGACGTGTGCGAGATGGCCATCGCCACCCTCTTCCAAGCCATCGAGGCCGGAGTCCGGGTCTCCGCGCTGCCCATCGTGCTGCACGGCAACTTCCACCATCGCTCGCTGTGGAGCTGGGGCGAGCAGCGCCTACGTCCCCGGGACCTGCGCGGCCGCCGGGTCGGCGTACGTGCCTACAGCCAGACCACCGGCCTGTGGGTTCGCGGAGTCCTGAGCGACGTCTACGGCGTAGCGTCGAAGGACATCACCTGGGTCACCACCGAAGGAGCCCACGTCGAGACCTACGCAGAGCCGGCCAACGTCGAGCGCACCGACGCGAAGCTCGTCGACGCGCTGCGGGCCGGTGACGTCGAAGCTGTCGTGATGGGCACCCGGTCAGCCGACCACGTCGACGGCCTGGCCCCGGTCGTGACCGACTGGCAGGAGCAGCAACGGGCCTGGCTGGACGAGCGCGGCTGGGTTCCGATCAACCACGTCGCCGTCGTACGCACCGACCTGCTCGAGGACGACCCCGATGCCGTCGCCGCGGTCTACCGCGCCCTCACCGCCGGCATCGAGCACGCCCGCCCTCCCGAGCCGGGCACCACCACCCGCGAGCTGGTCGTCGAGCACGGCCTCACCGACCGCCTCCTCGCCACCCTCGAGACCGCGATCCGCTACGCCCGCGAACAGCAGGTCATCCGCACCGACCTGCGCGCCCGCGACCTCTTCACCGACTTCGAGAAGCACCTGGGCACCGACCTCAAGGACCTCTGATGGACTACTTCGACACCCATACGCACGCCATCTCTCCCGACACCACGGCCTACCCACCCGCACCGCTCGGCGGCACCCGCTCCGCGTGGTCCCAGGACCGTCCCGTCGACATCGACGGACTGCTCCGAGCACTCGACGACGCCGGCGTCGAACGCGCCGCGCTGGTCCATGCCTCGACCGTCTACGGCTTCGACAACTCCTACGCCGCCGACGCTCTTGCTGCGCACTCCGACCGGCTCGTCGGTGTCTGCGCCGTCGACTTCCTGTCCGAGACCGCGGTCGACGATCTGCGCGGCTGGGTTGAGGACCGGGGGTTCTCCGGCGTACGCATCCGGGTCTCGGACGGCACCACGAAGGTCCCCACCCCCGGGTCGGGAGTCTCCGACGAGCGCATGACCAAGGTCTGGGAGTACGTCGCCGTGCAGCGCCTGCCGGTGTGCATCCAGATGCACTCCAAGGACGCTCCGAAGCTGCTCGAGGTGCTCGAGGACCACCCAGGCCTCACCGTGCTGCTCGACCATCTGGGCCGCCCGAACGCCGCCGGCGGGGCTCCCTACCCGCTGCTCGATGAGCTCGGCCGGCTGGCGGCGTACTCCGGGGTGCATCTCAAGATCACCCCGCCGGCGCTCAAGCGGCTCGACGAGACGCCCGAGGCGGACACGAGCGAGGTCCTCGAGCGCCTGGTCGACATCTTCGGCGCCCGACGGATCATGTGGGGCTCCAACTTCCCCGCTTCGGCGGGCACGCTCGCCGGGCTGCGTGACGACATCGAGGGGCGCTTGGGGTTCCTCGACGAAGACGCCCTCGCCGGCGTCCTCGGCGGCAACGCCGGACGGATCTACGACGCGGCCACGGTCGCCCGATGAGCACCATCAGTCAGGGGCCCCGGTCCCACCCCCAAGGAGGAACCATGACCACCATCCCAAGCTCCGTGACACACGTGCGCATGAACCGACGCGCCGGTCGGCTCACGGTCCTGGCAGGAGTGCTCGCCCTCGCCTGCAGCGCGCTCGCCGCTTGCGGAGGAGACGCGTCCTCGGCCGCCGACCTCCCCACGTCGCTGGATGCCCTGGTCGACCAGGCCAACGAGGAGGGAGAGGTCGAGTGGTCAGCTCCCAAACCCATCGACCAGATGCAGCCCGCCATCGACCTGTTCGAGAAGAAGTACCCCGACATCGAGGTCAACTACACCAATACCAAGGCCCCGGACCAGGTCAACCAGATCAAGGTCGAGCAGTCCGCCCGCAAGGTCTCGGTCGACGTCGCGAACGCAGGCGGGCTCACCGTCATCCCCTCGCTCGCCATGGCCGACGACGTCTCCTGGAGCGACTACGGCATCGAGGACGAGGACATCTTCGAGAAGAAGATGGTCTACGTCTGGGCCGTGCCCAAGGTCTGGGCCTACAACACCGACAAGGTTTCCGCCGACGATGTGCCCCAGACCTGGGAAGACCTCCAGGACCCGCAGTGGTCCGGGGGCAAGATCTCGGCCGAGGCCCGCTCCTCATTCATGACGGTCTGGGACCTCGACCCCACCCTCGGTGAGGACAAGGCGGTCACCTGGGCCAAGGACTTCGCCGACCAGAAGCCGCACTTCACACCCACCACCACCGAGTCGCACGCGCTCATCGAGTCGGGCCAGGTCGAGATCGGCACCAGCCTCGCCAACCTCGTCCTCGACGCCAAGAACAGCGGCGCACCGATCGAGATCGCGCCGGTCTCGCCCACCAACGCCAACGAGAGCTATCTGTACGTCCCGGACGGCGCGCCCCACCCGGCGGCCGCGGTGCTCCTCACCTCCTTCCTCTCCAGCGACGAGGCGCAGGCCGCTCTTGCGGAGACGTACAACTCCCGGATCCCGGTCGACACCGACTGCTCCGATCCGGGTCGGACCACCGTCCTGCAGGCCCTCTGCGACGCGAAGCTCGAGTGGTTCGCGACGCCGGACATCGACGCGTACACGAAGCTCACCGAGTTCTTCCCCCAGGCCGAGAAGGCCCTGGGGACCAACGCCAGCTAGGCAGGAGGAAGACCATGCGAAGCAATCTGAGACACCCCCTGGCCAGACGCCGCGTCGCCGCGACGTGCGCTCTGCTCGCGACTGCCGCGACCGTGACCGCATGCGGTGGCAGCACCGAGACCGCCGACCTGCCGACATCCACCGCAGACCTCGTGGCACAGGCCAAGGACGAGGGCGAGGTCAACTGGGCCTCCTGGAACCCCGAGGATCAGATGCAGCCGGCCATCGACCTGTTCGAGAAGAAGTACCCCGGCATCCAGGTCAACTACTCCAACATCAAGGCTCCCGAGCAGATCAGCCAGATCCAGGTGGAGCAGCAGGCCCGCAAGGTCTCGATCGACGTCGCCAACGCCGGCGGCCTCACCGTCGCCCCCGCGACGAAGCTCGCCGGTGACGTCGACTGGGCGGCGTACGGCGTGGATGAGGAGTACGTCTTCGAGGACGACTTCGTCTACGTCTGGGCCACCCCGAAGGTCTGGGCCTACAACACCGACAAGGTGAAGCCCGCGGACGTTCCCCACACCTGGGGCGACCTGCTCGAGCAGAAGTGGGCGGGCGGACAGATCTCCGCGGAGTCCCGCGGCTCCTTCATGACCGTATGGGACCTCGACGAGTCGCTCGGCGATGAGGCGGGTCTGGACTGGGCGACCAGCTTCGCGAAGCTCGACCCGCACTACTCCCCCTCGCTCACCCAGGCCGCCGCGCCGGTCGAGTCGGGAGAGGTCAGTGTCGGGACCAGCCTCATCAACCTGGTCTTGGCCGCGAAGGACCGGGGCGCGCCGGTAGAGGTCGCACCGGTGTCACCCACGAGCGCCAACGAGTCCTACCTCTATGTCCCGGACGGCGCCCAGCACCCGGCCGCCGGTGTGCTGCTCACCTCGTTCCTCTCCTCGGACGAGGCTCAGCAGGTGCTCGCCAAGAGCTACAACTCCCGGATCCCGGTCGACACCGACTGCTCGGCCGGCCAGGACGGTGCCGTGGTCAAGGCGATGTGCCAGGCGGACCTCGAGTGGTACGGCGCCGAGTCGATCAAGACCTACCAGGACCTGGCCCAGTTCTACCCGGACGTCGAGAAGGCGCTCGGGACGAACGTGAGCTAGCGGTCGAAGGAGCACAAGGACGATGACACGACTTCACTCAACGCAGAGAGAGGGTGACGGGACATGACCATGACGACGGCTGAACAGACGGCCACCCCACCACCGACGCCACACCGGGACCCTGGCCACAGCGGCTTGGCCCGCGCCGGCCGCTTCGCGGCCGGGCCGCTCGTGCAGCTCGCGATGATCATCCTCGTCGGCTACCTCGTGCTGGTGCCGCTGGCGATCCTGATCTACAGCAGCCTCAAGCCGACCACCACCGAGCTGCCCTTCCAGGTGCCGGGCCTCTCGCTCGCCAACTTCGAGGTCGTCTTCAGCTCCTCGAGACTCATCGAGGTCACGGTCAACACGACGATCTACGTCGTGGGCTCGCTGCTGGTCGCGCTGATGCTGAGCCTCAGCCTGGCGTACCTGTTCGAGCGCACCGACCTGCCGGGACGCAGGGTGCTGGGACCGATGGCGCTGGCACCGATGTCGATCCCGGTCACCGTGATCGCCATCGCCTGGGCCTTGACCGCGAACCCCGCCAACGGCCCTCTGGCCGTCGCGCTGCGGGAGCTCTTCGGTATCCACATCGACATCTACTCGCTGCCAGGGATGATCTTCGTGACCGGGATCTTCGGGATGCCGAGCATGTACCTGATGATCGCGCCGGCCTTCGCCCGACTGAACCCCGAGCTGGAGGAGGCGGCCGCGACCGCGGGCGCACCGCTCTCGCGGAGGCTACGCCTGATCGTCTTCCCGCTCATCGGCCCTGCCGTGGCGGCCGCGTCCATGCTGCTGGTGGTCGTTGCCCTGGAGGGCTTCGCCATCCCCGCCATCCTGGGTCTGCCCGACCAGATCTTCGTCTACAGCAGCCTGATCCAGTACTCGCTGCAGCCACCGAGCGGCGTGGCCAACTACGGCCAGGCGAGTGCCTACGGCGTGCTCGTCCTGCTCCTGTCGCTGGTGATGCTCCTCGTCTACCGGCGCCGGGTCCGCGACGCCGACCGGTACAAGGTCGTCGTCGGCAAGGGCTATCGGCAGAACCGCACTCCGCTGGGTCGCTGGCGGATCCCGGTCCTCCTGGTCGTGCTGGTCTACATGTTCGTGGCAGTCGTGCTGCCACTCCTCGCACTGCTGTGGACCAGCCTGTCCCCGCACGCTCGGGCGATGAGCCTCTCCGGGCTCTCCACGATGACCATCGAGCCCTACCTGAGCGTGTTCACCGCCCCGCAGATGGGCGAGATCCTGATCAACACCGCTCAGGTCGCCCTGGTCACCGCGACAGCGACGACCGCGATCTCGGTCTGGCTCGCCCTGGCCGCCGCCCGGCGCCAGTTCTGGGGCAGCCAGGTCCTCTTCGAGGCCACGTTCCTGGTCTTCGGTATCCCCGCGGTCGTGCTCGGCGCCGGCGTGCTCTTCGTCTACCTCTACCTGCCGATCCCGATCTACGGCACCGTCTGGATCATCGTGGTCGCCCTCACCACCCGCTACCTCGCTCGCGGGTCCCGCATGGTGCAGACCGCGCTGCTCCAGCTCGACGACGGCCTGACGGAGGCCGCGAAAGTCACCGGTGCGTCGAGCTTCACGGTGACCCGGACGATCATCCTCCCGCTGCTGAAGCCCGCTCTGTGGAGGTGCTGGTTCTGGGTCTTCGTCCACGCCCTGGGTGAGCTGCCCATCGCCCTTCTGCTCACCGGCTCCGACAACAAGACGCTCGTGGTGCTCCTGTGGGACACCTTCACCTCGAGCGTCGACTATCCGGAGGCGAGCGCCCTCGCGGTGACTCTCCTCGTCGTCTCGATGATCACCATGTGGTTGGTCAACCGCCGTGGTGCAGTGGAGGAATCATGACCGTGACACACAATGCAAGGATCCACGACATGAGCAGTGCAGCCACGGACGCCGCCAAGGGCAGCGTCACGGTCAGCAACCTGCGCAAGACCTACGACCGGAGCCCGGGCAAGGACTCGGCCTACGCCGTCGACGGGGTCTCGTTCGAAATCCCGCGCGGGTCGTTCCTGACCCTGCTCGGGCCCAGCGGCTGCGGCAAGACCACCACGCTGCGCTGCGTGGCCGGCCTCGAGCAGGCCAGCTCCGGTCGGATCACCATGGGCGGACAGGTCGTCTTCGACTCCGCGACGAAGAAGGCCGTACGCACCGAGGACCGGCCGATCGCGATGGTGCCGCAGTCCTACGGGATCTGGCCGCACATGACGGTCCTGGACAACGCCTCCTTCCCGCTGCGCCACGGTCGCAACCGGCAGCGCGGCAAGGACGTACGCAAGCGGGCGCTCGAGGTGCTCGAGCAGGTCGGCCTGGCCCCGATGGCCGACCGCTGGGCCACCCAGCTCAGCGGTGGCCAGCAGCAGCGGCTCGCCTTCGCCCGGGCGCTGCTGGGCGATCCGGAGGTGCTGCTGCTCGACGAGCCGCTCTCCAACCTCGACGCCAAGCTGCGCGAGCGGCTCCGTCACGAGCTGCGGGAGTTCCAGCAGGAGTTCGGCGTCACCGCCCTCTACGTGACCCACGACCAGGCCGAGGCCCTGGCGATGTCGGACATCGTGGTCGTGATGAACCACGGCGTGATCGAGCAGATCGGCACCCCGGCGGAGATCTACGACTTCCCGCGGACCTCCTACGTCGCCGACTTCATCGGCAGCGCCAACCTGGTTCCGGTGCTCGAGGCGTCCCGGTCCGGCGACGTCGTGGTCGCAGGGACACCGGTCGGCCGGGTCACCTGCGGGCGGCGTACGCAGGCGACGACCTGGGAGCGCCGCGAGGGCGGGTTCGTCTGCGTCCGGCCCGAGAACATCGAAGTGCGTCCGGTCGGGAACGGCGGCGTCACCGAGTCGGAGTTCCCTGCCACGGTCGAGTCGGCCGAGTTCCTCGGCGACCGTATGGAGGTCGTCGTCGCCGCGGCCGACGTACGTCTGAAGGCAGTCGCCCGCGCCGGAGCCGGGCTCCGTCCGGGTGACGCGGTCGGGGTGCGCTTCGACCCGGCGACGACCGGCTATCTCACGAGCTGACCGGCAGCTCCGCGGCCGACGGGTTCGACGTCGACGACGTCGATCCGTCGGCCTGGGCGTTGCGGAGCAGAGAACGGCGGGCCGAGGCGACGTGATGGTGCATCGCGGCCGAGGCGGCGTCCGGGTTGCGGGTCTGCAGCGCCGCCAGGATCGCCCGGTGCTCGATGAGCGCCGTCTGCCGCGGGCTCGTGTGGGTCAGGTCGCGGTACTGCCGCATCACCAGCGGGTAGGCCAGCGAGTCGGCGAAGCCGGACAGGATCGGCTGCCGCGCGGAGTCCCTGATCTGCTGGTGGAAGCGGCGGTTGAGTCGGGCGTACTCGGCCTCGGAGTCGACGTAGGCGGGCGCACCCATCTCCTCGCAGATGCCGGCCAGCATCTCGAGCTCCTCATCCGTCGCACGTTCGGCCGCCTTCTCCGCCAGAGCCGACTCGAGCGTCTCCCGGGCCTCCATCACGGAGAGAGCCTCGTCCAGCGTGAACGACCGGGTGCGTACGCCGCGATGGGGCTCGCTGGTGAGATAGCCGTCCTGCACCAGACGGATCAGGATCGACCGGACCGTGCCTCGGGAGACGTCGAGAAGGGTCGTCAGCTCAGCCTCGGTCAGCCGGGTGTTCGGCGGGAAGTGCCCGTTGATCAACAGCGTGTAGAGATCGTCGTAGGCCTTGTCCGCCCGACTCGAGGCTTGTTGATCAACATCGGTCTTCACGTTGCTCGCTTCCATCGGCAATAGTCCCAAGACCTGTGTAATGAGCACAGTTTTGTCGGACAATCTACCCGATTGACCTAGCGTGGCGTCGGAGCCACGGAACGGAGCCATGATGCGCCTGCTGTTGTCGACGTACGGATCGCGGGGAGACGTCGAGCCGATGGTGGCGCTCGCGGTGCAGCTGCAGCGGAGGGGCGCGGAGGTGCGGATGTGCGCGCCGCCGGACGAGGAGTTCGTCGAGCTGCTGGAGCGGGAGGGGGTGCCGCACGTACCGTTCCTCAGGCCCTGGCGGTCGTGGGAGCGGCCGCCGACGCCCGAGGAGCGCCACCAGCGGGTGACCGACTTCATCACCGCGCAGTACGACACCGTGGCCGGGGCCGCGGAGGGCTGCGACGTGGTCGTGGCCACCGCGATGTCGCAGTTCGTCGCACCCTCGGTCGCCGAGAAGCTGCGCATCCCCTACCACTACGTCCTCTTCTGCCCCGACGTCGTCGACGGCCTGGACGGGCGCGGCTTCACCGAGCTGTTCAAGGAGCCTCTCGACGCCCACCGGGCTTCGATCGGGCTCTCGCCGGTCACCGATGTCGGCGAGCTCATGTTCACCACCCACCCGCTCCTGGCGGCCGATCCGACCCTCGGCCCGTGGAACGGGAAGTCCCGTCTCGACGTCGCTCAGACCGGCGCCTGGATGCTCGAGGACGACCGCCCGCTCCCGGCCGATCTGCTGGGCTTCCTCGACGGCGGAGCGGAGCCGGTCTACGTCGGCTTCGGCAGCATGCGCACCGTCGGCGAGGAGAGCGTACGGGTCGCGATCGAGGCCATCCGCGCCCATGGTCGGCGGGTGGTCATCGGGCGCGGATGGGCGGGCCTGGACGTCATCGACGGTCGCGCCGACTGCTTCGTCGTCGGCGAGGTCAGCCACCAGCGGCTCTTCGGCCGGGTCGCCGCCGTCGTCCACCACGGCGGCGCGGGCACGACGACCACGGCCTATCGGGCCGGCGCCCCGCAGGTGGTCGTCCCCCAAGCCGGTGACCAGGTCTACTGGGCCGGGCGGGTGGCCGCGCTCGGCCTCGGTGTCGCCCACGACGGCGCCGCGCCTACGGTCGAGTCGCTCACCGCGGCGCTCGGTGCCGCGCTCGAGCCCGAGGTCCACGCGCAGGCGACCTCGATGGCCACCGGGGCAAGGGTCGACGGAGCGGCGAGGGCCGCGGAGCTGTTGCTCGCCGGCCCGGCGCCCGGCGCTCAGGTGCTCAGGCGCCGATGAAGTCGGGGCGGCGGCGCTCGAGGAAGGCCGCCCGGCCCTCGGCGAACTGCCGGCCGGCCAGCAGCTCGACCTGGAGGTCGGCCTCGGCCGCGAGTACGCCGTCGAGGCTCTGATCGGTCTGGTCGAGGAGGCGCCGGGTGCCGGTGACCATCGGCGCGGAGAGCTCGGCCAGCCGCGAGGCCAGCTCGACGGCGTGGTCGAGGGCCGTGCCGTCCTCGACGACGGCCTCGACCGCTCCGATCCGCTCGGCCTCGACCGCGTCGAAGGTGCGTACGGTCAGGAGCAGCTCGCGCGCCCTCCCCTGCCCGACGCGCCGCGGGAGCGTGTAGGCGAGACCGGTGTCGGGGCCGAGCCCGATCTTCCCGAAGGACGTCGAGAAGGTCGCCGAACGGCCGGCGACCACCAGGTCGCAGGCTGCAGCCAGGGCGAGGCCGAGGCCGTAGGCGCCGCCCTCGACCGCCGCGACGATCGGCAGGTCGCCGGTGACCAGCTGACGGACGACGGCGTTGACGACCTCCAGTCGCTGCCGGGCGACGTCGCGGTCCTGCGACATCGACCGGATGTCGCCGCCCGCGGAGAACACCGAGCCCGCCCCGGTCAGGACGACGGCACGCGCCTCCACCTCAGCGGCCCGGAGCGCGGTGAGCAGGTCCAGCCGGTCGGCGAGGTCGAGCGCGTTGCGGCGCTCGGGTCGGTCGAGGGTGAGGATCCGGACGTGTCCACGGTCCTCGACCCGGACCGCGCCGGCGCGCCGAGGCTCGCTCATCCCTGGAACTCCTTGACCATCTGCTTGGCGATGATCAGCTTCTGGATCTCGCTGGTGCCCTCGTAGAGCCGGAACAGCCGCGCGTCGCGGTAGAACCGCTCGACCGGCACCTCGCGCATGTAGCCGAGGCCGCCGTGGATCTGGACCGCCCGGTCGGCGATCCGGTCGACCGCCTCGGTGCAGAACAGCTTGCACAGCGACGGTGCCGTACGCCGGTCGCTGCCGTCGTCCCAGCTGCGGGCGGCCTCGAGGACCATCGCGCGACCGGCGTACGCCTCGGTCCGGCTCTCGGCGAGCATCGCCTGGATCAGCTGGAACTCCGCCAACTTCTGGCCGCCCTGGCCGTTGGTCGTGGCGTGGCGCAGGCTCTCCTCGATCAGCCGGTCGGCCAGGCCGACGGTCAGCGCCGCGATGTGCAGCCGGCCCTTGGCCAGCGACCGCATCGCGGCGGAGAAGCCCTCGCCCTCGACCTCGCCGACCAGGTTCGCGGCGGGCACCCGGGCGCCGTCGAAGAAGATCTCGGAGGTCACTGCACCGCGCTGGCCCATCTTGTGGTCGCGCGGGCCGATGGTGACGCCGGGGGTGTCGGTCGGCACCACGAACACGGAGATGTTCTTCGCACCCTCGCTGTGATCGCCGGTGCGGGCGAAGACCATCAGCAGGTCGGCCCAGATCGCGTTGGTGATGAAGCGCTTCTGCCCACTGATGACGTACTCGTCGCCCTCGCGCACCGCGCGGGTGCGCAGGCCGCTCGGGTCGGAGCCGGCCTCGGGCTCGGTGAGCGCGAAGGAGGCGACCAGCTCGCCGCTGGCCAGCCCGGGCAGGTACTGCTGCTTCTGCCGCTCGGTGCCGCAGTTGACCAGCACTTGGCCAGCGATCCCGTTGTTGGTGCCGAACATCGAGCGGAACGACGGGGTGGTCCAGCCGAGCTCCATCGCCAGCCGGACCTCCTCGGACATGGTGAAGCCGAGACCGCCGTACTCCTCGGGGATGGCGTAGCCGAACAGCCCCATGGCCGCGGCCTGCTGCCGGATCCGGTCGGGGATCTGGTCGGTCTCCTCGATCTCGTCCTCGGCCGTGACGACCTCCTTGCGGACGAACGCGCGGACGGCGTCGAGGATCGAGGTGAACTCGTCGGGCTCCATGGGTGCTGCTCCTTCGTGCGAGGGGTTCGGGCCGGGTCAGGGCCGGGTCAGGGCGTGGGGACGGGTACGTCACTGGGCCGGCCGACCACGCCGCCGGCGGCCAGCCGGTCGATGCTGCCGGCGTCGAGGCCGAGCTCGGTGAGCACGGCATCGGTGTGGGCACCGAGCTCGGGGACCGCGCCCATCGGCAGCTCGACGTCACGGAACGTCATCGGCGGCAGGACGCCACGGACCGACCCCGAGGGGGTGTCGACCTCGCGCCACCGGTCGCGGCCGGTGAGCTGCGGGTGGTCGACCAGGCCGGACATGTCGTTGATCTGGGCCGCCGGGACCCCGGCGGCAGCGAGCCGGGCGTCGAGGTCGGCCGTGGTGAAGCCGCGGGTGTGCTCGGCGACGACCGCGTCGCACTCTTCGCGGTGCTCGACCCGCAGCGGGTTGGTCGCCAGCCGGGGATGCTCGACGAGATCGGGCCGCTCGAAGACGTCGGTCACCAGCGCCCGCCAGCCGCGGTCGTTCTGGACGCCGATCAGGATCTCCCCGTCGGCGGTCGGGTAGGCGTCGTACGGTGCGATCGAGGCGTGGCTGAGCCCCATCCGGGGGATCTGCCGGCCGCCGTACATCTGCATGTACATCGGGTGTCCGAGCCACTCGACGGTCGCGTCGAACATCGACACGTCGACGATGCCGCCCTTTCCGGTGCGCTCGCGGCGGAACAGGGCCGCGACGATCGCCTGGCTCGTGTAGAGCCCGGCGGCGATGTCGGAGCTGGGGACGCCGGTCTTGGTCGCCGTCTCCGGGGTGCCGGTGACCGAGATCAGCCCGGACTCGGCCTGGATCAGCATGTCGTACGCCTTCCGGTCCCTCAGCGGGCCGCCGGTGCCGTAGCCCGAGATGCCGGCGACGACGAGCCGGGGGTGCCGTTCGGCGAGCTCCGCCGCGCCGAGCCCGAGCCGCTCGGCGGCGCCGGGCGCGGCGTTCTGCAGGAACACGTCGGCTCGCGCGACCAGCCGGCGGGCGAGCTCGGCGCCGTCGGGCGACTTGAGGTCGAGCGCCACCGACTCCTTTCCGCGATTGAGCCAGACGAAGTGCGAGGCGAGGCCGTGCACCGCGTGGTCGTAGTTGCGGGCGAAGTCACCCTCGCCCACCCGCTCCAGCTTGATCACGCGGGCACCGAGGTCCGCGAGGTGGCGGGTGGCGAGCGGGGCCGCGACGGCCTGCTCGAGGGCGACCACGGTGATGCCGTCCAGCGGCAGCAGGTCGGTGGTCATGGAAGAAAGCATCCCGCGACTTCTTATGCTCGTCCAATACCTAATGCTTGGCTGATTGTTCCCAATGATGCAAGAGTTGTCCCTATGGACCTGCACCACCTCGAAGCGTTCCTGGCCGTCGCCGAGGAGCTCCACTTCGGCCGGGCGGCCGAGCGGTTGCACATCGCCCAGCCCCCGCTGAGCCGCACCATCAAGCAGCTCGAGCGCGATCTCGGCGCCCAGCTGTTCGACCGCACCACCCGGAGCGTCCGGCTGACGTCGGCCGGCGAGGCCCTGGTGCGACCTGCCCAGGAGGTGCTCGAGGGCATGCGCACCGCGCGCCGGGCGGTGCGTTCGGCGGGCCGGGGCGAGACCGGGCGGGTCCGGATCGGGTTCGCCGGCCCCTCCTCCCACGTGCTGGTCGGACAGCTCGGCCGGATCGTGCGCGAGCAGCATCCCGGGATCGAGCTCATCCTGCAGAGCACCACCTACAACTACGAGGCGCTGCGCTCGCTGCAGGACGGCGAGCTCGACCTGGCGATCGCCCGGTGGCGGATCGAGCCCCAGGGGCTCGCGCACCGCGTGATCGCCGTCGAGCACTACGTGCTCGCCGTTCCGGCCGGCCACCGGCTGGCCGGCCGCGAGCAGGTCAGCATGGCGGAGTGCCGCGACGAGCCGTTCGTCGCACTGCCCGCCGACCCGGGCTCCAGCGTGCGTGACGCCTTCATCGAGACGGCCTCCCAGGCCGGCTTCGTACCGAACATCGTGCAGACCGCGCCGGACAGCTGGACCGCGGTCGCGCTGGTCGCGGCGGGGGTCGGCGTCACGTTCACGCTCGACACCGCGCTGGCCAACGTCGTGCAGACCGGCATCGAGGTGGTCCGGATCACCGAGTGCGACCGCCCCACGTTCCAGCAGATCGCCTGGCGTCAGGACGACCGGAGCCCGGCGCTGCGCGCGGTGCTGCGCGCCTCGGAGGAGGCGCTGCCGACGCCGGACCTGCCGAACGACCTGCCCGCCTGAGCCCGGGTCAGCGGTCGGTCGAGACCTTCACCAGACCGACCTGCGACGCGGTGGCCACATGGCGACCGGCCGCGTCGAACAGCTCACCGACGCCGTGGGCACGCCCGTGGGCGATCGACTCCACCCGGCAGTCGAACTGGTGCCACTCGGTCAGGTCGGAGGCGGCATGGAACGTCAGCGCATGGGTCAGGCTGAGGATCCGGGCGCCTGGCTTGTGCCGTGCTGACCCGAGCGCCAGGAACGACGCCTCGAGGATGCTCATGTCGCTCACGTAGGCGACCAGCGCCGCCCGGAGGACCGCGTCGTCAGGCAGCGGGCCGGTTGCTCGGAAGAAGGTCGTCTGCCGGTCGGCGGGCTCGGCGGGCTCGGCGGGCTCGGCGACGGTGACGTACGGCGGGGCCACCGCGTGCCGGAAGTGGATCGGTCGCCGGAGTCGCCACCAGGGCGGGATCCGCTCGTCGGAGCCGAACCTGTCGGAGTGGTCGGGAAGCGTCTCGGGGTCGGGCGCGGGCGCTGGCCGGAGGGAGCTGTAGGAGGGCAGATCGGCGCGGACCGTCGCCCACCGCGTGACCGCGCCGAAGAGCTCCTCCCCCGCGTCGTCGAGCAGCCGGCTGCGCCGGGTCGCCAGCGATGGTGCGTCCGAGACGACCGTGACCTCCCAGTGCAGCGGCCGGTCCGTCGGCACTCCACCGATGAAGTCGGCCTGCAGGCTGATGATCCGCTGGTCGGCCCCGATCCCACGGCCGGCGGCGACCAGCGCCTGAGCCAGGAGGAGGCCACCGAAGAGCCTGCCGGCGGGATGCTGCTGCGGCTGCCCGATCCAATGACCGACCCGCCCGGTCGGTTCGTCGACGCAGCTCAGGTCGAGGAGGTCGAGCAGCTCGTCGAGGGTCACGGCGGCACGGGTGTCAGCAGCAGGAGAGGCATGGTCCACGCGGCTCATTGTGCCGTCGTTTGTCATCACTTTCGATATCTGTCTCGAACTATTCATACGTATCCGTCAACAGTGAGCGGCGGAAGAAGTATTGGAGTTCGGCATGCGGCTGGCGGCAGGCTGGGACCACTGACCACCCCCTGCCCGCCCCTGAGGAGCACCCATGGCCGCGCCCGACAAGGTCACCGATCTCACCTCGGCGGTGGCCGCCCACGTACGCGACGGCATGACGCTCGCGCTGGAGGGCTTCGGTCACCTGATCCCGTTCGCCGCAGGCCACGAGATCATCCGGCAGGGCCGTCGGGACCTGACGTTCTGCCGGATGACCCCCGACCTGCTGGCCGACCAGATGATCGCCGCCGGCTGCGTCTCGAAGCTGGTGGCCTCGTTCTTCGCCAGCGGCTCGGCGGGCTCCCTGCACGAGGTCCGGCGGCGGGTGGAGAACGCCGACCCGAAGCCGCTCGAGGTCGAGGAGTACAGCCACTACGGCATGGTCTGCCGCTACCAGGCCGGCGCCTCCGGGCTGCCGTTCTTCCCGCTCCGCTCGTACGCCGGCAGCGATCTGCCGAAGCTCAACCCGCTGATCCGCAAGGTCGCCGATCCCTACGGCGGACCCGACATCTACGTCGTGCCACCGCTGCGCCCGGACGTGACGATCCTCCACGCCCAGCGCGCCGACCGCTCCGGCAACATCCAGATGTGGGGCATCGTCGGGGCCCAGCAGGAGGCGGCGTACGCGGCCGAGACCGTGATCGTGACCGTCGAGGAGATCGTCGAGGAGGACGTGGTCCGCTCCGACCCGAACCGCACCGTGCTGCCCTCGCACGCGGTCACCGCGGTGGTGGAGTGCCCCGGCGGCGCCCATCCGTCCTACACGCAGGGCCACTACGACCGTGACAACGCCTTCTACCGGGAGTGGACGCCGATCAGCCGCGACCGTGAGGCGGTGCTCGGCTGGCTCGAGGAGTGGGTGCACGGCGTCCCCGACCGGGAGGCGTATCTCGACAAGCTCGGCGCAGAGCGCTGGGCCGGGCTCGGTGTCGCTCCCCGCCTCTCGCAGCCCGTCGACTTCGGCCGCCGGGTCGCCCAGGAGGCGTCATGATCTTCTCGGATGTGGCTCCGTCCAGCACCGAGTTCCTCGCGGCAGTCGCCGCCCGGCAGCTCGTCGGCAAGCACCGCGTCTTCGCCGGTGTCGGGCTGCCGACGCTCGCCGTCGACCTGGCCCGGCGCACGGTGAACCCCGACGTCGAGCTGGTCTACGAGTCGGGGATCTGCGGCGCGCAGCCGGAGGGACTGGCGGAGGGCATCGCCGACTCGGTGCTGGTCTCCGGAGCCGCGGCGGTGCTGAGCATGCCCGCGCTGTTCGGCTACGTGCTCCAGCGCGGCCACGTCGACGTCGGCTTCCTCGGCGCGGCCCAGGTGGACCGCTGGGGCAGTCTCAACACCAGCTTCATCGGCGACTGGGACAAGCCCACCGTCCGACTCCCCGGCGCAGGCGGCGCGGCCGAGATCATGCCGAACGCCGGCGAGTGCGTCGTCGTGCTGCGTCGCCACGACCCCGGCGCCCTTCCCGCGCAGCTCGACTTCTGCACCTCGCCCAGCCCGGTGCGGGCACATCAGGAGGACCCGCGGATGGTGCCTCCGGGCCACGGGGTCTCGACCGTGATCACCCCGATGGCCGTGCTGCGCCGCCCCGACAAGCTCGGCGAGCTCGAGATCAGCGAGGTCCACCCCGGCCTCACCGTCGACGAGGTCCGCGCCGCGACCGGGTGGGACATCCCGGTCGCCGAGGACGTACGCGAGACCGACCGGCCCACCGTCGAGGAGGTCAGGCTGCTTCGCGACGAGATCGACACGGTGCGGCTCTACCTCCGATGAGCACGTCCTCCGTCCCGCTCGAGCCGCGCCGGTCGGCGTACGTCGCCCTGCTGGCGTGCTCCACGCTCGGCACCCTGTCGAGCACGATCATCAGCGCGCCGATCAATGTGATCGCCCACGCGATCGGGGCCTCGTCGCGCGGGATCGTCTTCGCGGTCAGCGCCTTCACCCTGGCGATGGTCGTCTTCGCCCCGATCTCGGGCTGGATGTGCCAGCGGTTCGGCTCCCGGCGGGTGCTGGCCGGGTCGCTGCTGCTGATGGTGGCCGCGCAGGCGGGCGCGGCGTTCAGCCAGGGGCTCGGGTTCCTGGTCGTGATGCGTGCTCTGCAGGGAGTCGCCTGCTCGGCGGTTCCGCCCGCGATCCAGCAGGTGCTCGGCCGGCACTGGGCCGGTGACCGGGCGCGGGTGATGGCCGCCTGGGCGGCCGCGATCGGCGTCGGCCAGGCGCTCGGGCCACCGCTGGGCGGCCTGGTCGCCGACACGCTCGGCTGGCGGTGGGTGTTCCTCACCCATGCCTCGCTCAGCGCCGTGCTGCTGGTGCTCTGCCTGACGGTGGTGCCCGACGTGCCCGCCTCGTACGCCCCGCTCCACGTCAGCGGCATGGCGACGCTCCTGGTCGGGGTCGGCGCGCTCGTCGGCGCGGTCAGCTGGCTGGGACAGCACGGTGACGTGCGGGTGGCGGTTGGGCTGGCGGCCGTGGGGGCCCTCGCCCTGGTCGTCCACGCGCAGCTCGGCCGGACCAGCGCCGGGCCGTTCGTACCACCCGGCCTCCTCACCGAGCGGAGGTTCGTCGCGAGCACGATGGCCGCCGGCACGGTGATGGGCTGCCTCGGCGTGGCGATCGTCGCCACTCCGCTGCACCTGGGCCGTGACCTCGGCCTGGGACCGGGACACATCGGCATCACCATGCTCGCGCTGGCCCTGGCGATGACGCTCGCCGCACCGCTCTCCTCCCGGATCACCGAACGGTTCACCGCCCGGCGCACCCTGCGCGGCGGGCTGGTACTGCTCGCGCTCGGCCTGCTCGCGCTGCCGCTGGCCGCGACCGCCTCCGGGTCCGGCACGGTCGTCGGGCTCACCGTGGCCGCGCTCGTGCTGACCGGCGCCGCGATCGGTGTCGTCCAGGCGACCTCGGCCCTCGGCCTGATGACCTCGCCGGCGGCCGCCGACGGGGTCGCGCTCGGGCTCCACAACATGCTCCGCTTCACCGGCCTCGCGATCGGCTACTCCTGGGTCGCGATCGCCTACCCGACCGGAAATCTCTCGCTCGTCTACGGCGTGCCGGTCGCCGCGGTCGCCCTGACCTGGGCGCTGGCCGGTCCCACGGCCCCGTCCTCCGAGCCCTCCACAGAAAGGGTGCTCCATGAGCATCGCTGACCCCCCGCTCGCCGGCCTACGCGTCATCGAGGTGTCGAGCTTCGTCGCCACGCCGCTGTGCGGCACCACGCTGGCTCAGCTCGGCGCCGAGGTGATCCGCGTCGAGCCGCTCGAGGGTGCACCGGACCGATCCCGCTGGCCGCTCAGCGACGACGGCGCCAGCCTCTACTGGAACGGGCTCAACCCCGGCAAGAAGGCCATCGCCGTCGACTGCACCCGCCCCGAGGGGCGGCAGCTGGTCTCGGACCTGGTCGTCTCCGGCGGCCCGTCGGGCGGCATCGTGGTCACCAACACCGAGCGCTGGACGGAGCTCGGGTACGCCGCGCTGCGCGCGCGCCGCGACGACGTCATCCACGTGCTCCTCACCGGCCGCCACGACGGCGGGACCGCCGTCGACTACACCGTCCAGGCCGGCACCGGATTCCCGCTCGTGACCGGCCCGGAGGAGCATGCGGCACCGGTGAACGGCGTGGTCCCGGCCTGGGACCTCGCAGCCGGGCTCCACCTCGCGACCGGGCTGCTGGCCGCCGAGCGCCGGCGCACGGTCACCGGCGAGGGCGCCGAGGTGCGGGTCGCGCTGGAGGACGTCGCCCTCGCGGTCGCCGGCAACCTCGGCTACCTCGCCGAGGCGCAGCTGCGGCCGGCCGGCGAGCGCGGCTCGATCGGCAACCACGTCTACGGCACCTTCGGCCGCGACTTCACGACCGCGGACGGCGACCGCTTCATGCTGGTGGCCCTCACCCCGCGGCAGTGGTCGGACCTGCTGGGCGTCACCGGCCTCGGCGAGGCGGTGGCCGCGCTCGCCCGCGCGCTCGACGCCGACTTCTCCGACGAGGGCGCGCGGTTCCGGCACCGCACCGTGCTCGGCGGCCTGGTCGCCGCCTGGTTCGAGCAGCACGACACGGCGTACGTCACGAAGGCTCTCGCCGAGACCCGGATCCTGTGGTCGCCCTATCGCAGCTTCCGCGACCTCGCCGCCGACGACGCCCGGCTGCTGCGCGAGCATCCGCTGTTCTCGACGATCACCCAGCCCGGCATCGGCGACCTGCTCGCCCCGGGGGCGCCGGTCACCGTCGACGGCCACCGGAGCGCGCCGCGGCCGGCGCCCGCCGTCGGACAGGACACCGGCGACGTGCTCGCCGGCGTCCTCGGGCTGCCCACCGACAGGCTGGACGACCTGATCGGTCGCGGTGTCATCGGCACCCGCGAGGAGGTCGCCCGATGAGCGCGGCAGAGACCGCACGCACCTGGCTGTTCGTGCCCGGCGACCGGCCGGAGCGGTTCGCCAAGGCGGCCGCCGCCGGCCCCGACGTGGTCGTCCTCGATCTCGAGGACGCGGTCGCCCCGGCGTCCAAGGACGCGGCCCGCGGCCACGTCGTCGACTGGCTCCCCCGGGCCGAGGTCATCGTGGCCGTGCGCGTCAACGCCGCCGGCTCCGCCTGGCACGACGCCGACATCGCCGCGTTGGCAGCGCTCGACGCTCCGACGCTCGTGGTGCTGCCGAAGGCCGACAGCCCCGAGACCGTGGCGACCCTCGTGGCGAGTCTGCCCGACGGCTCCGCCGTCGTGGCGCTGGTCGAGACCGCGCTCGGCGTCGCCCGGGCGATCGACCTGGCCACCTCCCCCGGCGTCGTACGCCTCGCCTTCGGCAGCTTCGACCTGGCCGCCGAGCTCGGCGTCGATCCCGACCACGCACCCGCCCTCGCGCCGGCGCGGGGCAACCTGGTGCTCGCCTCCGCGATCGGCGGCCTGGCCGGACCGATCGACGGCGTCACCGGTGACGTACGCGACCACGGGCGGCTGACCGCCGACGTCACCGCGGCGGCCGCCCTCGGGTTCGCCGGCAAGCTCTGCATCCACCCCGGCCAGGTGGCCCCGGCCGCCGCGGCCCTGGCGCCCACACCCGACGAGGTCGCCTGGGCCGAGCGCGTCCTGGCCGCCGCGACCGAGGACGGCGTCGCCCTCGTCGACGGCCGGATGGTCGACGCCCCCGTCGTCGCCCGCGCCCGCCGCATCGTCTCCCTCAACCGACCCACCCCAGGAGCAGCCAGATGAGCAGCCTGACACCTGACGAGCAGGACATGGTCCGGCTCGTCGCCGACTTCGTCGACGAGCGCGTACGCCCCCGGGTGCGCGAGTTCGAGGCGGACGACATCTATCCCGAAGAGCTCATCGAGGAGATGAAGAAGCTCGGCTTCTTCGGTCTCCTGGTGCCCGCCGAGCACGGCGGCGTCGACGTGAGCACGGCCTGCTTCGCGCGGGTGACCGAGGAGCTCGCCCGTGGCTGGATGAGCCTGGCCGGCGCGATCGGCGGCCACTCGGTGATCAGCTACCTGGTCCGCCACTTCGGCACCACGGAGCAGCAGGAGGCCTACCTGCCCCGGATGGCCGACGGCAGCCTGCGCGCCACGATGGCCCTGACCGAGCCGTCCGGCGGCAGCGACCTGCAGGGAATGCGTACGTTCGCCGACGCCGACGGCGACGACCTGGTCATCACCGGCTCCAAGACCTGGATCTCCAACGCCCAGCACGCCGGCCTGATCGGGCTGCTCTGCATCACCGACCGCTCGGCGAAGCCCGCGCACCAGGGCATGAGCGTGGTGCTGGTCGAGCCCGGCGACGGGCTCACCGTCTCGGGCAAGATCCCCAAGCTCGGCTACCGCGGCGTCGAGGCCTGCGAGCTCACCTTCGACAAGATGCGCGTCCCGGCGACCGCCGTCCTCGGCGGCACGCCCCACCTCGGCTGGGGCCACATGATGCGCGGCCTCGAGGTCGGCCGGATCCAGGTCGCGGCCCGCGCCGTCGGCGTCGGCCAGGCCGCGCTCGACGACGCGCTCTCCTACGCCCAGACCCGGGCGAGCTTCGGCAAGCCGATCTGGAAGCACCAGTCGGTCGGCAACCTGCTCGCCGAGATGGGCACCAAGATGCGCGCGGCCCGGCTGATGACCCTCGACGCCGCCGAGCGCCTCGACGCCGGCGACCGCGCCGACATGGAGGCCGGGATGGCCAAGCTCTTCGCCTCGGAGGCGGCCATGCAGGTCGCCCTCGACGCGGTGCGGGTGCACGGCGGCTACGGCTACTCCAAGGAGTACGACGTGGAGCGCTACTTCCGCGACGCCCCGCTGATGATCGTCGGCGAGGGCACCAACGAGATCCAGCGCAACGTGATCGCCGCCCAGCTGGTGGCACGCAACCAGAAGGGAAAGAACTGACATGGCACTTCTCGAGAACAAGACCGCGGTGATCACCGGGGGCGCGCAGGGCATCGGCCTCGCCGTCGCCGAACGCTTCGTGGCGGAGGGGGCACGCGTGATCCTCGCCGACCTGGACGGCGCCGCTGCCGAGGCAGCGGCCAAGGAGCTGGGCCCGGACGTGGCCACCGGGATCGCCTGCGACGTGGTCAGCGGCGAGGACGTGGAGCGCGCTCTGGAGACCGCGGTCGCGACGTACGGCTCGCTCGACATCGTCATCAACAACGCGGGCATCACCCGCGACGCGACCATGCGGAAGATGACCGAGGACCAGTTCGACCAGGTCATCGCGGTGCACCTGAAGGGCTGCTGGCACGGCACCCGGCTCGCCGCCGCCCGGATGCGCGAGCAGAAGTCCGGCGCGATCGTGAACATCTCCTCGATCTCCGGCAAGGTCGGCATGGTCGGGCAGACCAACTACTCCGCCGCGAAGGCCGGCATCGTCGGGCTGACCAAGGCCGCGGCCAAGGAGATGGCCCACCACGGCGTCCGGGTCAACGCGATCCAGCCCGGCCTGATCCGCTCCGCGATGACCGAGGCGATGCCGCAGCGGATCTGGGACGAGAAGATGGCCGAGATCCCGATGGGCCGCGCCGGTGAACCGGCCGAGATCGCCAACGTCGCCCTCTTCTACGCCTCCTCGCTCTCCTCCTACATGACCGGAACGGTCGCCGAGGTGACCGGCGGAAGGTTCATGTGACCTGGCGGCCGCGGCGGGTGACGTCGACCGAGACCCTCGACGCGGGTCCGGTCGCCGCCCTCGGTGCGCTCCTCGACAGCGGCACTCCGGTGCCGGCCGCCGGCGACCTACTCCCGCCGCTGTGGCACTGGGTCGCGCTCCCGCGCTGGCCGGTGTCGTCGGTCATCGGCGTCGACGGCCACCCGCGCCGCGGCGACTTCCTGCCCCCGATCGAACTGCCCCGGCGGATGTTCGCCGGCGGCGAGGTGACCTTCCACAGCGACCTGCGGGTCGGTGCCGAGGTCGTCCGCGAGTCCGAGGTCGTCTCCGTCGAGGAGAAGGACGGCCGCAGCGGCCGGCTGGCGGTCGTCAAGGTGCTCACCCGCCTGGTCGACGCCGAGCGCGACGACCTGCTCGTGGAGGAACGGCAGGACCTGATCTACCGCGACGCCGCACCGGCGCCTTCGTCGTTCCCGGACCCCGAGTCCGCAGTCGTCGACCCCGCCGGGCCACCGCTGGTGTCCGAGGACGACGGCTGGCGCTTCGTCACCGACCCGACGCTGCTGATGCGGTTCAGCGCGGCGAGCGCCAACCCGCACCGGATCCACTACGACTGGCCCTACGCCACCCGGGTCGAGGGCTATCCCGGGCTGGTCGTGCACGGCCCGCTCTCGACCCTGGTGCTCGCCGAGGCGATCCGGCTGGCCCACCCCGACCGGGTCGTTCGCCGCCTACGGCATCGCAACACCGCACCGCTGTTCTGCGGCGATCCCGCACACGTGCGGATCGACGCGCCCACCCCAGACACGGCCGAGGTGGCGCTGCGGCGCCCCGACGGCACCGCGCTGGCCGGCCTGAGGGCCGAGCTGGCGACCGCAACCCCCTGAAAGGCATCCACCCATGAACGACACCTCCCGCGACGTGGTCATCTGCGAGCCCGTCCGCACCCCGATCGGCCGCTACGGCGGCGTCTTCAAGGACCTGAGCCCGGTCGATCTCGGCGTCACCGCGCTGCAGGGCCTGCTCGCCCGCACCGGCATCGACCCGGAGCGGATCGACGACGTCATCCTCGGCCACTGCTACCCCAACGCCGAGGCACCGGCGATCGGCCGCGTGGTCGGGCTCGACGCCGGGCTCCCGGTCACCGTCGGCGGCCAGCAGGTCGACCGTCGCTGCGGCTCCGGGCTGCAGGCCGTCGCCAACGCGGTCATGCAGGTGGCCTCCGGCGCCAGCGAGATCGTGGTCGCCGGCGGCGCGGAGTCGATGAGCAACGTCGCCTTCTACTCTCTCGACATGCGCTGGGGCGGCGCGCGCAGCGGCGTGCAGATCCACGACGGCCTCACCCGTGGCCGCCAGACCCCCGGCGGCCGCTTCCACCCGGTGCCCGGCGGCATGCTCGAGACCGCCGAGAACCTGCGGCGCGAATACTCCATCGGCCGCGAGGAGCAGGACCGGCTCGCCGTCAGCTCCCACCAGCGCGCCGTCGCCGCCCAGCAGAGCGGTGTCTTCGCCGACGAGATCGTGCCGGTCACCGTGCCGTCGCGGAAGGGCGATGTCGTCGTCGACACCGACGAGCACCCCCGCGCCGACACCACGATGGAGTCGCTCGCGAGGCTGCGTCCGATCCTCGGCTCCTCCGACCCCGAGGCGACCGTCACCGCCGGCAACGCCAGCGGCCAGAACGACGCCGCCGCGATGTGCCTGGTCACCACCGCCGAGGTGGCCGAGCAGCTCGGCCTGCGGCCGCTGGTCCGGCTGGTGTCCTGGGCCGCTGCCGGCGTACGTCCTGACGTGATGGGCATCGGACCCGTCCCCGCCACGGAGGCGGCCCTCGCCAAGGCCGGCCTGACGATGGCCGACATCGACGTCATCGAGCTCAACGAGGCCTTCGCCGCCCAGGCGCTGGCGGTGATGCGCGAGTGGAAGTTCACCGACGAGGACCTCGAGCGCACCAACGTCCACGGCTCCGGCATCTCGCTGGGCCACCCCGTCGGCGCCACCGGCGTACGGATGCTCGGCACGCTCGCCCGCGAGCTGCACCGCCGCGAGGCCCGCTACGGCCTCGAGACCATGTGCATCGGCGGCGGCCAGGGCCTCGCCGCCGTCTTCGAGCGGATCGCCTGATGCGTACGTTCACCTCGATCGCGGCGATCGAGGCCGCTGTCGGCGAGGAGCTCGGCGCCACGGACTGGGTGCAGATCACCCAGGAACGCGTGGACCGCTTCGCGGAGCTCACCGGTGACCAGCAATGGATCCACGTCGACGTCGAGCGAGCCACCGCCTCGTCCTTCGGCGGCACCATCGCGCACGGCTACCTCACCCTGTCGATGCTGCCCGGCTTCTCCACCCAGCTCTACACGATCGCGGCCGGCTCGGCCCGGCTCAACTACGGCCTGGAGAAGGTGCGCTTCCCCGCACCGGTCCAGGTCGGCACGAAGATCCGGGCCACGCCGCGGATCAAGGAGGTCCGGGCGGTCCCGGCCGGGACCCAGGTGCTGGTCGCCTGGACCGTCGAGGCGGAAGGGGCCGAGCGACCGGTCTGCGTCGCGGAGAGCATCACCCTGGTCCTTCCCTGACGCCTCACGAGTGCCGCCGGTCGTCCCTGCGGACGATCGGCGGCTTCGGCATGCCCGGAGCCCGATTAGGCCCACAAGCGATATCAATGCCATCTACATTTGGTGTTGGACGTGCAATGGCGATCGTTCTTAGTGTGAACGCGGTCACACAGCCCGGTGCGTGACGACACACAATCCCCGGAGGAGCAGTCCCCATGACCCAGTCAACGCGCGTCCCCGACGAACGGATGGCCCGCAAGGCGGGCATCGCCGCGTTCGTCGGCACCACCATTGAGTGGTACGACTTCTACATCTACGGCACCGCGTCCGCTCTGGTCTTCGGGCCACTGTTCTTCAGCAACGCCGAGCCCGCGGTTGCGACCCTGCTCTCCTTCGCGACGTTCGCCGTCGGGTTCCTGACCCGGCCGCTCGGCGGCGTGGTCTTCGGCCACCTCGGTGACCGGATCGGCCGCAAGCGCTCCTTGATCCTGACCCTGCTGCTCATGGGCGTCACCACGGTCGGCGTCGGCCTGCTGCCGACGCACGCAGCCATCGGCGCCGCGGCGCCGGTGCTGCTGATCATCCTCCGGCTGCTGCAGGGCCTCGCCGTCGGCGGTGAGTGGGGCGGCGCGGTGCTGATCGCGACCGAGCACACCCGTCCCGACCGCGGCTTCCTGTTCGGCGCCTTCGCCCAGCAGGGCTCCCCCGCCGGCCGGATCCTGGCCACCCTCAGCTTCCTCGCCGTCACCGGCCTGCTCCCCGACGACGCCCTTCTCGAATGGGCCTGGCGACTGCCGTTCCTGGCGTCGGCCGCGCTGGTCGTGGTCGGGCTCGTGATCAGGCTCAGCCTCGAGGAGTCACCGGCGATGAAGGACCTCCAGGAGCGCAACGAGGTCGTCCGGGTGCCGGTGATCGAGCTGTTCCGGAGCAACTCCCGCGAGCTGACCCTCGGCGTCTTCGGCATCCTGTGCGTCTTCGTGGTCGTCTACGCCCGCGACACCTTCGCGCTCTCCTGGGCCACCACCCACCTCGGCTTCGGGAAGGACTCCTTCCTGACCATCATCCTGATCGCCAGCCTCGTGCAGTTCTTCGTGCAGCCGTTCGGCGCGGTGCTCGCCACCCGCTGGAACCCGCGCACCCTGGTCACCGTCCTGCTCGGCCTCGAGATCCCGGCGCTCGCGCTGATGTTCGTGCTGATGAGCACCGGCAACTGGACGCTGGCGATGATCGGCGCGGTGCTGGCCACCATCCCCGACGTGATGTTCTACGCGATCATGGCCGGCATGCTGGCCCAGGCCTTCCCGGCGCGGGTCCGCTACACCGGCATCTCGGTCACCTACGGCCTCTCCGGCGCCCTGTGCGGGACCACGCCGATGATCCTGCAGTGGCTCCTCGACACGTCGGGCAGCATCGTGGTGCCGGTCGCCTTCGGCGTCGTGACCACCGTGATCTCGCTGTTCTGCTCCCGCGCTCTGCTCGGCCGCAAGACCGCCGAGGCGGCGGCCGACGAGCCCGCGGCGGTTCCCGCCGCGCGCTGACCCCTGACGCCTGATCGCCTTCAGTCGAGCGCCGCGAGGCGGAGCCCCACCTGGTGCTCGACGAGGGCGATCAGGCGTTCCTCGGTCGCCTCGGCCGGATCCTCGAGCCGCATCCTGAGCAGCTCCCGTCCCGACGCGTGCAGCAGACGGGCCACCAGCTCCGGGTCTGGGGTGCTCGGGAAGACCGACTCCAGCCCCTGCCGGAGGAAGGCGCGCACGACGGCCTCGGACTCCTCCAGCCGGGCGTGCAGCGCCGGCGGCGCCCCCTGCGGCGGGAACAGGAACAGCCGCCAGGTCGCCCGCGACTCCGCGATCGAGTCGAGCGCCACCCGGAAGGTCCCCACGAAGACGGTCGAGGGGTCCGACAGGTCCAGCGCGGCGACCCCGGCGGCGAACTGCTTCCCGGCACGGGCGAACTCGCGGTCGACGAGGGCGACGTAGAGCCCGGCCATGTCGCCGAACTGCTGGTAGAGCACGGGCCGGGTCACACCGGCCTCCTCCGCGACCCGGTTGGGCGTGGCGGCATGGAACCCCTCGGCGTCGACGATCGTGAGCAGGACGTCGAGGATCTGCTCGCGGCGGTCCTGGCCGGTCATGCGCTTGCGGGTGGCTGTGGCACTCATTGCTTGACAGCCTAACTTTCAACCTGTCAGATAGGAACTAACAGACTGAAAGTTGATGGTGATGACGACGACCCACTACCCCGAGCTGGCCGAGCGGGTCCGCTCCCAGGCCATCCTCCAGCCGCACATGTACGGCGACGTCGACCTGTCCGCGACGCCCTACCGCTTCACCACCGACCTGGACGTACGGTCCTCGCTGCCCCGTGGCGTCGACGACCGCGCCGGCCTGCTCGCCGACGAGAAGGTCGTCGAGCTGATGCACGCCGCGACGATGCTCGGCGACGTCGTCGCCGACCCGTACGCAGCCCTGGTCGACGACCACGGCATGAAGGGCCTGATCCGGATGCTGTCCACCGCCTGCCGCGAGGGCGTCGAGGCCGTCCCGGACGCGCCCGAGGAACTGCGGAGGTTCATCGCGTCCATGGAGGTCGTGCCGGACTGGCTCGACATGGACCTGGTCGAGGAGGGCGCGCGGCACTCCCGGGTCAGCGCGGCGCTGTTCGCGCCGTTCATCATCCGTGGCGCGTTCCTCGCCACCTTCATCAACACCTACGCCGCCCTGCCGATGGCCCTGACCGGCGCGCTCTCCGACAAGCGGGCGGCGCGGCGCGTCATCGAGACGAGCAGCTTCTTCGCCGTGACCACCCTGCCGGGCGCCCTCGACCGCTTCGGCGTCGGCTTCGAGACCACCGCACACGTACGCCTGATGCACTCCGTCGTCCGCTACAACGCGCTCAAGCGGTCGGCGAAGTGGGACCAGCAGGTCTACGGCGTCCCCGTCCCGCAGGTCGACCAGATGCCCGCCGGCATGATCCCGATCTACATCCTGGCCACGGCCGCGGTGCGCCAGGGCCGCACGGAGTGGACCGCCCGCGAGCGGGCGATCCACGAGTTCGTCCGCTACCGCTGCTTCCTCATGGGGCTGCCCGAGGACCTCCTCCCCGCCGACCCCGAGGGGATCGTCCGGGTCTTCCACGCCCGGGCGGCGACGCTGCGGCACGACTTCGACGACGCCACCTGCGGGGAGCTGGTGCGCTCCACGCTCGCGGCCTATCTCCGCCCGGGACGGACGCCCTACGACCGGGTCGCCGACCGCGTCGAGCTCGCCTGGAGCAAGACCTTCTTCACCCAGGCCTTCGGCCGCGGCAGCGGCACGATGGGGGTCGATCTCGGTCGGCTGGACCGTGCCCTCGTCGCCGCGACCGCGCCCTTCGTCCTCGGCCGCTACGTCCTGGTCACCCGCGCCTGCTCCGGCCGGTTCCACGCGCCGTTCGACGCCTACACCCTCCGGGTGCTGCGCAAGCGGCTCGCGACCTATGGCGTCGACGAGGCGATGACCGAGGCGCACGGATCGATGGCCTGAGACCGGGCCTCAGCCGGCCGGGCCGCGCCACGGGTGGCCACGTGCGACGACCGCGGTCGCGGCGAGGAAGACGATCTGCAGGATCGTGCGCGGCACCAGGTGGTCGAGCCACTCGCCGGTGAGGCCGTGGGTCGCGGCGTACACGTTCGCGGGGAACATCGCGACCAGCATCAGCCCGAGCGCGATCACGGCCGCCCGGGTCGTACGCCGCCACACCAGCCCGGCGGCACCCAGGAGCTCGAGCACGCCGGTGACCGTCACCAGCAGCCCGGGCTCGGGCAGTGCCGGCGGCACCATGGCGATCAGCTCGTCCCGCATCCCCACGAAGTGGGCGACGCCCGTGGCCGTGAACATCGCGGCGAGCCCGTACCGCAGGGCGCGCGCCCATGACCTCTCCCCACCCAGCCCGGCGACGCGGACGACGATGGTGACGATCGACAGGATCAGCAGCGGAGCCATGCGTTCCTCCCTTCCTCCAGAAACTTGACAGTGACAAGACTGACGCGACGACCCGGATCTTGTCAATGACTAGATTTCCTCCCTAGACTCGTCCCATGCCTGCGGACCGCTACCACCACGGCGCCCTGCGTCGCGCCGTCCTCGACGCCGCCGTCGAGGCGATCTCCGAGTCCGGACCCTCGGCCCTCAGCCTCCGCGACCTGGCCCGCCGGGCCGGGGTCTCGCACGCAGGACCGGCGCACCACTTCGGCAGCAAGGAAGGTGTCTTCACCGCCCTCGCGGCCGAGGGCTTCACGATGCTCGCCGACGATCTCGAGGCGGTTCCGAACGGGTCGATGGCCGAGCTGGGCGTCGCGTACGTGCGCTTCGGGCTCCAGCACCGCGCCCACTTCGAGGTCATGTTCCGACCCGAGCTGTACGACGCCGAGGACCCCTCCGTCGCCGAGCCGCGCGAGCGGACCTGGTCCGGCCTGAGCGGCTCCGCGCGCCTCGCCACGACCTATGCCGACCAGGTCCCTCCCGAGGTGACCGAGCTCGGCGCCTGGGCCCTCGTGCACGGCTTCGCGATGCTCGCGGCGAGCGGCGCTATCGAGGCCGACTCCCCCGACGAGGTCTCAGCACTCGTCCGAGGAGCCGCGTCGATGATGTTCCGCGAACCGAACGGAGCCACGTCGCCCCGCGAGCACTGATCCACGGTTGCATCGGCCGAGGAGATACCCGATCTTCGGCATGCGCCGATACCCCGGGCGGGATAACGATCAGATAACGAGGACCGCGCGTCGAGCATCCCCGGGACCGACGCCCTCCTCCGCTGAAACAAACATCCGTCCAGGCCGCAGCCACACGCGCCGACGGAGCCCCGCATCTGGGAAGCGGGCCCCGCCCCACCACGTAGACAGCGACCGCGAGGTCTCTGAAAGGGGACACGCCATGCGCTCGATTTCGAGCCCACGCACGCCTCGCGTCAGTAAATCGAGGCACTTCAAGAGGCTGGCGGCGTTGTGCGCCACCGCCCTCGTACTCACGACACTCGTCTCCACCGGCGCCGCGGCGTCACACCCCGAGGCCAGCCTCGCCGGTAGCAACTTCGAGATCGACGTCGACGCCAACCTCAAGGTCGACGACCCGGCCCCTTCGCTCGACTGGGCCAACGTCAACGAGGTCCGCGCCACCGACAAGGTCAACGGCACCGGGGACGACTCCTACGCCGGCGGCGTGAAGGAGGACACCTCCTGCCCAGGTGCGGTGACCGACTCGATCCCACCGAACAAGAGCGACCTGCTGAGCTTCCACGTCTACCGCGAGGCCGGCACAGGGACGCATCCCGGGTTCCTGAACCTCGCCTGGAGCCGGGTCAGCGATCCGAGCGGCACGACACTGATGGACTTCGAGTTCAACCAGTCCAGCACCAAGTGCGCATCCGGCCCCAACGTCGTCCGCACCGCCGGTGACCTGCTCATCGAGTACGCCATCGACCAAGGCGGCTCCCGGGCCGACATCACCGCTCGCCGGTGGACCGGCAGCGCCTGGGGTCCGACCACCGACCTGGACGCCCCCTCCGCCACCTGCGGCGGCGCTCCGTGTGCGGCCGGCACCATCAACTCCTCGGCCATCCCGGCCGCGGACTCCGATGGGCTGATCACCACGGGCTCGAAGCAGGCGCGGACCTTCGGGGAGGCGCAGATCGACCTGCGGCTCCTGTTCCAGCCCAACAAGTGCGCGTCGTTCGGCAGCGCGATGCTGAAGAGCCGCTCCTCGGACTCCTTCACCTCACAGCTGAAGGACTTCGTGGCACCTGTCGGGATCAACCTGCAGAACTGCGGCCAGGTGATCATCCGCAAGCAGACGATCCCGGACGAGGACCCCAACGCGACCGACTTCGGCTACACGAAGGCGTTCGGCACCGATCCCGCCTCGGCGAACACGTTCACGCTCAAGGATGACGGGGTCAAGGACTACGGCAAGACCGTGCTCTTCGGCACCGGCTACACGGTCGTCGAGAACGTGATCCCACCGGACTGGGCATTCGTCAGCGTGAACTGCAATGCCAGCACCGGAGTCACACCGAGCATCAACGGCGCGACGGTGACCTTCGCGATCGACAGCGACACCGACGTACTCGACTGCACCTACACCAACCAGCTCCAGCTCGGGGCCCTGAAGATCCTGAAGAACAGCACCAAGGGTGGGGCGGTCACCAACGCCGGAGCGGTCTTCGCCTACGACGGCGCCAGTGTGACCGACAACGGCGCCGGCGACGAGGATGCCGACGTCGGCGAGGTCTGCGTCTCCGGACTCTCGCTGGGCGACTACGACGTGACCGAGACGTCACCCCCGCCGGGCTACGGCGACGCACCGGGTGGCGCGCAGACGGTCACGGTCGTCACGGGGACCGACTGCGACGACAACCAGCCGACCGGCGCAGCCGTCGCGACCTTCACCAACCCGCCGTTGGCCGACATCCAGGTCAACTTCCGTGACGGCGGCTCGGGCGAGACCAGCCTGACGTCGATGACCTGCGAGAACACCGGCACCACGCCGGACACCGGCACCGCCTCTGGATGGGACGACACGGTGACCCACGAGGGCATCGAGCTCAACTCGCCCTCACGCACCGTCACCTGCACGATCGTGATCGATCCCTGATCCCCACTCCGCCCAACCACAGGGGCCGCCCGGTTCACCGGGCGGCCCTGTCCTGCGCCGTCGCGGCACAGCCGCAACATGCCCGAAACCGATGGCGGCTAGCGTGCAGTCATGGCGCGGGCGATAGCGCAGCAGTCACGGGTGATCCACGGATACAAGCGCGCCTTTCGCACCGGCGGCGAAGGCTCCGCGATCATGTTCATCCACGGCATCGGCGACAGCTCGCGCACATGGGAGGACGTGCTTCCCCTGTTCGCCGAGAACCATCGCGTCATCGCTCCCGACCTGCTCGGTCACGGCGATTCCGACAAGCCACGCGCCGACTACTCGATCGGCGGGTTCGCCAACGGCATGCGCGACCTGCTGGCCGTGCTGGACGTGGAGCGGGTCACCCTCGTCGGCCATTCGCTCGGCGGCGGCGTCGCGATGCAGCTCGCCTACCAGTACCCACATCTGGTCGAGCGGGTCGTGCTGGTCTCCAACGGCGGCTCCGGGCGGGGTGTCTCGACCTGGCTGCGGCTCGCGACCCTGCCACTGGCGCCGGAGCTGCTCCAGCTGCTGCGGCTGCCGATCTCGCGGACCGGGTTGTCCGCCTCCCTCGCCCTGCTGCGCCGCATCGACCACGACCTCGGTGTCGACACCCTGGACCTCATCCGGATGATCGACGCCCTGCCCGACGCCCGCTCCCGACAGGCCTTCGCCCGGACCCTGCGCGCCGTCGTCGACTGGCACGGACAGGTCGTCACGATGCTCGACCGCAGCTACCTGGTCGAGAACATCCCGACGCTCATGATCTGGGGCGACCGCGATGGCGTCGTCCCCTTCCGGCACGCCGGGCAGGCGCGGCTGGCGATGCCGTACGCATCCCTCGACGTGTTCCACGGCGCCGGCCACTTCCCGTTCCGGTCCGACCCCGGCCGGTTCGTGATGACCGTCGAGCAGTTCGTGCGCAGCACCGCACCCGCCACCTGGGACCACGATGCGTGGCAGAAGCGGCTGCGCACCGGCCCCGAGCCGGAAGACGATCTTCATACGTGGACGGGCATCTAGCCAGCGCATTACCCTGCGGACATGAACGACGCTGCCGCACCCGAAGCAACCACCGGAGGGGTGCGCGAGGTGAAGTCCGCCGCCCGCACGGTGGAGATCCTGGAGTTCCTCGCCGCGCGCCAGAACCGCCCGGTGCGGCTGCGTGAGCTGAGCGAGGCGCTCGGGGTGCCGCGCAGCAGCCTGCACGCCCTGCTCCGCACGCTCGCCAAGCACGGCTGGGTACGCAGCGACGAGACCGGCACGCTCTACGGCATCGGCATCCGGGCCCTGCTGGCCGGCACCAGCTACCTCGACACCGACCCCTACCTCCCCCAGGTGACCCCGTTCCTCGTCGAGCTCCGCGAGCAGCTCGACGAGACCTTCCACTTCGGCCGGCTCGACGGCACCGACGTGGTCTACCTCGCCACCCGCGAGTCCTCGCAGTACCTGCGCCCCTACAGCCGTGTCGGCCGCAGGCTCCCGGCCTACTCCACCTCCCTGGGCAAGGCGGTCCTGGCCGCGCAGCCCGAGGAGGAGGTCGACGACCACCTGCCGGCCGACCTCACGCCGCTCACCCCGCACACGTTCACCGACCGCGGCGCGCTCGCCGCCGAGCTCGAGGCCACCCGCCTGCGCGGCTACGCGGTCGACAACGAGGAGAACACCCTCGGGCTGCGCTGCATCGCGGTCGCGCTGGACTACGACGAGGCGGTCTCGGACGCGATCAGCGCCTCCATCCCGATCGCCCGGCTCACCCCCGAGCGCGAGGCCGAGGTGATCGCCGCACTGCGCCAGGCGGCGGAGCGGATCGTCCGCGTGGTGGGGCCGATCCGCAACTCCCTCACCTGGTCCTGACTTCATATGGAGACCTTGTCCACGGATGTAGACGCTGACAGAATGCGAGGGTGCCCTCCACTCCCCTGCCCCCGCCGCTGAACGTGCTCGTGACCGAGCCGATCATGGCCAGGTTCACCGACGTCCTGACCCGGAACGGCGACTCGCCCCACGCGTGGACGTTCGCGTGGGGCGACGACCCCCGGATCGCCGAGGTCGCCCCGACCACCGACGTGCTGGTCTGCTCCTCGGCGACACCGGCGACACCGGAGCTGCTGGCCTCGATGCCCCAGCTCAGGCTGGTCCACGTCACCGGTGCCGGCGTCGACAAGATCCCGCTCGAGGCGCTGTCCGATGACGTACGGCTGGCCAACACCTACCATCACGGCCGCTCCATCGCGGAGCACGTGATGATGGTGTCGATGATGCTGCTGCGCGGCGTCCTGCGGTCCGAGGCCGACATGCGCCACGGCGTGTGGAGCAACGTGCTCGTGTCGGGCGACTACCCCTTCGGCGGCGTGCTCGCGGGCCGCACTCTCGGCATCGTCGGCTTCGGCGAGATCGGCTCCAGCGTCGCCCGCCTCGGCTCCGCGCTGGGCATGAAGGTCCGAGCCGTACGCCGCAACCCCGACGCGCCCGTGCCCGAGGGCGTCGAGCTGGACTGGGTCGGCCCCGACTCCGCCCTGCACGAGCTGCTGGCCGCCTCCGACGTGGTCGTCGTGACCGTCCCGATGAGCGAGGAGACCCGCGGGCTCATCGACGCCGACGCCCTGGCCGCGATGCGGTCCAGCGCCGTGCTGGTCAACGTCGCCCGAGGTCCGGTGGTCGACGAGCAGGCGCTGCACGACGCGCTCACCGCCGGCACGATCGCCGGCGCCGGGATCGACGTGTGGTGGCGCAACCCGCGCGACCCGGACGCTCCCCCGCCCTCTCACCTCGACTTCACGAAGCTGGCCAACGTCGTGCTGACCCCGCACCAGTCGGGTCACACCGTCGAGGTGTTCGGCCAGCGTGCGCAGGACATCACCGACAACGTCGACGCCCTGGCCGAGGGCCGGCCGCTGCGCAACCCGGTGAGCCGAAACTAGGCCAGGAGCTGGTCGGCCACCAGCACGACGGCACCGAAGATCGACACCCCGATCGCCGTACGCCGCAGCCGCACCGGCGACATCACCTTGTTGAGCAGCAGCGACAGCCCCCAGCCGAGGAACGGGGCGGGCACCAGCGCAGCGGTGACCAGCAGGGTGCGCTGGTCGACCGACCCGGTGGCGGCCAGCGCGAGGAACGACAGCGCCGAGCCGACCAGGAAGAACGTGCTCATCGAGCTGCGCAGCCCGGCGCCGTGCTTCTGCTGCCAGACCAGCGCCATCGGCGGCCCGCCGATCGAGGTGGCGGTGCCGAGCAGCCCCGAGGCCGCACCCGCGGTGACGAGGTTGCGCCGCACCGGCCGCGGCTGCCAGCCCAGCGAGTTGAGCGCGACACCGAGCAGCACGACGCCGGCAAGCATCAGCGCGAGGCCCCGCTCGGGCAGCGCCGCGACGAGCAGCGCTCCTGCGATCGTCCCCGGCACCCGGCCGAACAGTGCCCAGCCGGTGCCGCCGAGGTCGATGTGCTGCCGTTCGGTGACGACGACCATGACCGTGACCACGAAGGCGAGCATCACCAGTGTGCCGGGCAGCAGCCCGGGATCGACCAGGGCGACGACCGGGGCGGCGAGCATGCCCATACCGAAGCCGATGGAGGCCTGGAGCGCCGAGGCCAGGACGACGGCGACGGCGACCAGCGCGAAGGACCCGAGCGAGAGCCCCATCAGCCCGCCTGGGCCGCGGCCAGTTCCTGCTCCTCCGCCCCCAGTGGATGGAAGCACTCGGCCGTGTGAGCGCCGTCGACCGGGTCGATGGCGAGCGGCGGGAGCGCGGTGGCACACTCGTCGGTCGCCTTCCAGCAGCGGGTCCGGAACCGGCAGCCGGACGGCGGGTTGAGCGGTGAGGGGATCTCGCCGGACAGGATGATCTGCTCGCGCCGGCGCTCGTGGTCGAGCGAGGGCGCCGCCGACAGCAGCGCCCCGGTGTAGGGATGCTGGGGACGCTCGAAGGTCGACTCGGTCTCGCCCTGCTCGACGATCCGGCCGAGGTACATCACCACGACCCGGTCGGCCACGTGCCGCACCACCGAGAGGTCGTGCGAGATGAACAGGTACGCCACCCCGAGCTCCTGCTGCAGGTCGTTGAGCAGGTTGAGCACCTGTGCCTGCACCGACAGGTCGAGCGCGGAGACCGGCTCGTCGCAGACGATCACGTCGGGCTCGAGCGCGAGCGCGCGGGCGATCCCGAGCCGCTGACGCTGGCCACCGGAGAACTCCTGCGGATACTTCCCGGCGTCGCCCGGCCGCAGCCCGACGAGGTCCAGCAGCTCACGAACCCGGGCCGCTCGCTCACGCGAGGTCTTGTGGAGCCCGGTGTGCGTACGCCACGGCTCGCTCACGATGTCACCGGCCGACATCCTGGCGTTGAGCGAGGCGAACGGGTCCTGGAACACCATCTGAACCCGGCGCCGGAACGCGAGCAGGTCGGCACCCCTGGTCGTGGTCGGGTCGACCCCGTCGAAGCGTACGGACCCGCCGTCGGGGGTCTCCAGCATGAGCAGCGTGCGGGCCAGGGTCGACTTGCCGCAGCCGGACTCCCCCACCAGCCCGAGGGTCTCGCCCCGGTGCAGGTCGAGGGTGACGCCGTCGAGGGCGCGCAGCTCCTTGCGCTTGCCGCCATGGCGTACCGGGAAGATCTTGGTGAGGTCGCGGACCTCGAGAAGGGGTGCATCGGCGCTCATCGGTTCACCTCGTCAGGAAAGTGGCAGGCGGACAGGTGGCCGGGGGCGACCTCGCGGGCCGCGGGCCGCTCCTCGCGGCAGCGGTCGCGCGCGATCGGGCAGCGGTCCTGGTAGACGCAGCCGGCCGGGATCGCGGCCAGCTCCGGCGGCGAACCGCCGATCGACTTCAGCTCCGTGCCGCGCTCGGCATGCACGGGCACCGACTCCAGCAGGCCGGCGGTGTAGGGGTGCTTCGGGGCACCGAAGACCTCTTCGACCAGGCCCTGCTCGACCACGTTGCCGGCGTACATCACCACGACCCGGTCGGCCTGCTCGAAGACCAGGGCGAGGTCGTGGGTGATCAGCACGACCGCCATGTCGCGCTCCTCGCGCAGGTCCTTGAGCAGGCTCATGATCTGGGCCTGGACCGTGACGTCGAGCGCGGTGGTCGGCTCGTCGGCGAGCAGCACCGCCGGCGAGAGCGCGACGCCGATCGCGATGAGGAGCCGCTGCCGCATGCCGCCCGAGAACTGGTGCGGATAGGAGTCGACCCGGACTTCCGGCTCGGGGATGCCGACCCGGCGCATCAGCTCGATGGCCTCCTTCCGGGCGGCCCTCTTGGACAGGCCGCGGTGGATCCGGAACGGCTCGGCCAGCTGCGTACCCACGGTGTAGACGGGGTTGAGCGCGGTGAGGGCGTCCTGGAAGACGATCGCCAGCTCCTTGCCGGCGATGTCGCGCCGGCGCCTCGCCGAGGCCGTCCGCAGATCGGTCGTGCCACCGTCGCCGGTGATACGGACGGCACCCTCGGTCACGTCGGCGACCGGCTCCAGCAGGCCGACGACCGCGGTGGCGGTCATCGACTTGCCGCAGCCCGACTCCCCGAGCAGCGCCAGGGTCTCGCCCCGACGCGCCTGGAAGGTCACCTTGTCGACGGCTCGGACGACACCGTGGGGCGTGCGGATGTCGACGCTCATGCCGTCGACGTCGAGGGCAACGGCCTTCTCGGTCAGAGTGCTGTTCACTGGGCGTCCTCCGTAACGGTCTCGGTGACGGTCGGGGTGACGGTCGGGGTGGCGCGGCGCCGCTGCCGCCGCGGGACGGTGAGCCGCCACCGCTGAGCGGGATCGGTGGCCAGCCGCACCCAGGCGGCGAGCACGGCGGCGGACACCGTCGCGATCACGATGGCCAGGCCGGGGAAGAACGAGAGCCACCATGCGGTCTGCAGGTAGTTCTGCCCCTGGGCCACCATCAGGCCCCAGCTGACGTCGGGTGCCTGGATGCCGATGCCGAGGAAGCTCAGCGACGACTCGGCGAGCATGACGTAGCAGAAGTCGAGGGTGGCGACGGTCAGCAGCGTCGGCAGCACGATCGGGAAGACGTGGCGTCGGATGATGCTGAAGCTCCCCGCCCCGAACGTACGGGCCGCGTCGACGAAGACCCGGCTCTGCAGCTCGGCCGACTCCGCCCGCGCGGTGCGAAGGTAGATCGGGATGCGGGTGATCGCCAGCACGATCACGATGTTGCGCGGGCTGGGCGAGTAGACGTAGAGCACGACGACCGCCATCAGCAGCGACGGGAAGCTCAGGATCACATCGGCGATCCGCATCACGAGGGTCTCGCGCCAACCACGGTGGTAGCCGGCCCACATGCCGATCACCGAGCCGACGACCAGCGAGATCAGCACCGCGGGGACAGCGACGCCGAGGGTGGTCCGGGTCGCGACGACGATCCGGGCCAGGACGCTGCGTCCGAGCGAGTCCGTGCCCAGTACGTAGAGCCAGCCGTCGAGCTCGAGCGGCGCCTTGTTGCCTCGGGTCAGGTCCTGGGCGTTGGCCTCGCTGCCGAGCAGGACCGGCCCGAAGACCGCGACGAGCAGGATGAAGCAGAGGATCACGGCGGCCACGGTCGCGACCTTGTCGCGCAGCAGCATCCGCCAGTAGCTGGTGCTCATCAGTTCTCCTCCTTCACACCATCGCCTTGTCGCGCACACGGGCGTCGAGCAGGGCGTAGCAGATGTCGATGGCGATGTTGAGCAGGAAGATCGTCACCGCGGTGAGCAGCACGGCCGCCTGCAGGATGGCGAAGTCGCGGCCGGTGATCGAGTCGATCATCAGCTTGCCGATGCCGGGCCAGCCGAAGATCGACTCCACGACCACGGCACCGTTGACCAGCCCGACCGCCAGGTCGCCGGCCACGGTCAACGCCGGGGCGGCGGCGTTGCGCAGGGCGTGGTGCGCGACGACCCGACGGCTGTCGGCACCCTTGCTGCGCGCCAGCCGGACGTACGGCGCCGACAGGGCCGCCACCATCGCGCCCCGCACCACCTGGGTGAGCACGCCGACGGGGCGCAGCAGCAGCACCGCGATCGGCAGGACCCAGGACAGCAGGCCGGCGTCGACACCCGAGGTCGGCAGCACCCCGAGCATCACCGCGAAGACCCAGACACCCATGATGGCGAGCCAGAAGTCGGGGACGCTCGCGGCGGTCATCGAGAGGAACGACGCGAACCGGTCGGCCAGCGAGTTCGGACGGTACGCAGCCCACGAGCCGATCACGACGGCGAGGACGACCGCGATCAGCATCGTGGTGATCGCCAGCTGGAGCGTCGCGGGGAAGGCCCGCAACGCCATCGCGGCCGCGGACTCACCCGTGCTCAGCGAGGTGCCGAAGTCCAGGCGGAGGATGCCCTGGAGGTAGTCGACCAGCTGCTGCCAGACCGGTAGGTCGAGGCCGTTGACGGCGCGGAAGGTCTCCTTCTGGGCCTCGGTGGCGTTCTCCGGCAGGTACAGGCTGGCCGGGTCACCGGTGAGGCGGGCCAGGAAGAACACCCCGAGCAGCACCACGACGAGCGGCAGCAGCGAGGTGAGGGCTCGCTTGCGGAGGAACGTCACCATCGACGACCTCCCGGGTGAGTCGCGGCCGGGCTCACTTGGCCGGCTTCATCTCGGTCACGCGCATCTCGTCGCCGGTCGCCGAGTTGGGCTCGTACTCGACGTTCTCCGACTCGCCGATGATCCCGGTCATGTGCGCGATGTAGGCGAACTGCGAGACCGTCTCCGGCTCGTCGGCGAAGATGTCGGCGAACGCGGTCTGGCGGTCATCTCCCTCGGCCTTGTCGGCGGCGCCGATCTGGGTGTCGAACTCCGGCGTACCGAACGTCGACTGGGCGCCGTCGCTGAGCATGTACTGGTCGACGGAGAACTGGGCGTCGCCGGCCTGGTTGCCGTGCTGGACGAGGATGATGTACGGCCCGGTGTTCTTCGGGAACGGTCGGGACTGGTACTCGACCGACGCGGCGGTGTCCATCATCTCGATCGAGACGTTGAGGCCGATGTCCTCGAGCGCCTTCTGGACGACCTCGACGGTCTCGCCGACCTTGGGGAAGAGGCCGTTGCGGGAGATCAGCCGGATCTTGGTGTCCGTCGGCACCCCGTCGGCCTTCGCCTCGGCGATGAGCGACTTCGCCTTCTCCGGGTCGTGAGGCCACGGCTCGAGGTCGGCGTTGTGGCCCACGACGCCCTCGGGCACCAGCTGCGAGGCGACCTCGGCGTACCCCTCGAAGAGGCTGTCGACGATGGACTCGCGGTCGATCGCGTAGTTGATCGCCTGGCGCACCCGGATGTCGTCGAGCGGAGCGTACGTCCCGGTCGAGCGCAGCGCGGTGGTCTCGTTGTTCGGGTAGCGGACCGCGGCGTCGCCGGAGAGGTCCTCGGGCGCGAGGCCGGTGGCGATGTCGGCCTCGTTGTTGGTGATCATGGCCGCGCGTACGCTGCCCTCCTCACGCCACTGGTACTCCGCGGTCTTGAAGGCGGGAGCCTCGCCCCAGTAGGTGTCGTTGACCGCGAGGGTCAGCTTGGTGCCGTTCTGCCAGTCCTCGATCTTGTAGGGGCCGGTGCCGATCGGCTCGCGCACCTTGGCGGTGTCGCTGGTCGAGGCGGGCACGACCTCGATGAAGGAGAGGCGCAGCGGCAGGATCGGGTCGGTCTCGGCGGTGGTCACCTCGAGGTGGGTGGCGTCGACGGCCTTGACCTGGAGGTCGTCGTCACCGAAGACGTACCCCTCGACGTTACAGCCGAAGGTGCCGTTGACCGCGCGGTCGATCGAGTGCGCGGCGGCCTCGGCGTCGAAGGCGGAGCCGTCGGAGAACTTCACGCCCTCACGCAGGGTGAAGGTCCACTTGGTCGGCTCGGTCTGCTCCCACTCGGTGGCGAGCAGCGGCTGGAGCTCACCGGAGGCGGGGTCGCGCTCGACCAGCGGCTCGGTGATGTTGGAGCGCACGACGACGCCCGTCGAGGTCAGGTTGGCATCACACGGTTCGAGGGTCGGCGGCTCCTGCGGGAGCACGATCCGGACCGTGTCGCCGGCGGCGCCGGCACTGTCGGAGTTGGCGACACCGCACGCCGAGAGGGTGAGCGAGGCAGCCATGAGCGAGGCGCTTGCGAGACCGAAACGGGACCGCAGCGAGGGACGAAAGTTCATGCGACTGTTCCTCCAGTCGATCGGCGACGTCTGCATATGTGGACGTCGTTGTCATTCGTGGATGAACCGTACGAGCGAGTTTTGTGTGACGTCAAGCACGTCAGGCAATGCTCATAGGGCATCGAGCGATGCAGTCACGATGTTGGACGCGTATCACGATCGCTACCTAGCCTCGGGATCTCCGACGTCGCCGAACCCCTTGAGGAGACCCCATGGGCCGCTACTCCCCCACCGAGCTTCGTGACGCCCTCGGCGCCGGCCTGCTGTCGTTCCCGGTGACGCACGCGACCGCCGACTACGCCTTCGACGAGGACGGCTACCGCGCGCACCTGCAGCACCTCGACGGCTTCGACGTCGCCGGCCTCTTCGCCGCCGGCGGCACCGGCGAGTTCTTCTCGCTCACCCACGACGAGGTGTCCCGGGTCCTGCGGGCCACCGTCGAGGAGGTCGGTGACGGCACCCCGGTGATGGGCGCGGCCGGCTACGGCACCTCCCAGGCCGTCGCGATGGCGCAGCGTGCCGAGGCGGACGGCGCCGACGGCATCCTGCTGCTGCCGCCCTATCTCACCGAGCTGCCGGGTCGTGGCCTCTACGAGCACGTCGCCCGCGTCTGCTCCGCCACCTCGCTCGGCGTGATCGTCTACCACCGCGCCAACGCCCGCTACGACGCCGACACCGTCGTCCGTCTCGCCGAGGAGTTCCCGAACCTCATCGGCTTCAAGGACGGCGTCTGCGACATCGACCTGCTGGCCACGCTCAACGCCCGTCTCGGCGACCGCCTGCTCTACGTCGGCGGTCTGCCCACCGCCGAGACGTACGCCCTCCCCTATCTGGAGCTCGGCGTCAGCACCTACTCCTCGGCGATCTTCAACTTCGCGCCGCAGTGGGCCGTCGAGTTCTACCAGGCCGTACGCAACCGCGACCGCGACGAGGTGCTCGCCCGGCTCCGCGACTTCGTCGTCCCCTACATCGCGATCCGCGACCGCGGGGCGGGCTACGGCGTCTCGATCGTCAAGGCCGGGCTCACCGCGGCCGGCCGTCCGGCCGGTCCCGTACGTCCCCCGCTGGCCGACCTCACCGAGCCGGAGCTGGCGGAGCTGACCGCCCTCGTCAAGACCGTCATCTGACGGCCACCCGAACGACAGGAGACACCGTGACCCGCCGCATCCTCCAGGTAGGACCGCTCAAGCCCTCCCTGGCCGCCACCCTCACCGACCGCTACGACTCCCTGGTGCTGCCGGCCGACGACACCCGGGCCGCGTTCCTCGCCGAGCACGGTCCCTCGATCGGCGCCGTGGTGACCACCGGCCGGACCGGCGTACCGGCGGAGCTGATGGCGCAGCTGCCCGCGCTCGGTGCCGTCATCAACTTCGGCGTCGGCTACGACACCACCGACGTCGAGGGCGCAGCCGCGCGTGGGGTGCTGGTCTCGAACACCCCTGACGTGCTGACCGACTGCGTCGCCGACACCGCGCTCGGCCTCGCGATCGACACCCTGCGCGGCCTCAGCGCCGCCGATCGGTTCGTACGCCGCGGCGACTGGCCCGAGGTCGTCACCTACCCCCTGACCCGCAAGGTGTCCGGCAAGCGGGTCGGCATCCTGGGCCTGGGCCGCATCGGCCAGGCGATCGCGACCCGCTTCGAGGCGTTCGGCTGCCCGATCTCCTACCACTCCCGCAGCGAGGTCACCGGCTCCACCTACACCTACGCCGCCTCCCCTGCTCAGCTCGCCGCCGACGTCGACATCCTGGTCCTCGCCACCTCCGGCGGCAGCGGTACGCAGCATCTCGTCGACCGCAAGGTGCTCGAGGCGCTGGGACCCGACGGCTACCTGATCAACATCGCGCGCGGCTCCGTCGTGGACCAGGAGGCGCTGGTCGAGCTGCTGCTCGAGGGCGGCCTCGCCGGCGCCGGGCTCGACGTCTACGCCGAGGAGCCCGCTGTGCCCGCCGAGCTGATGGACCTCGACAACGTGGTCCTCCTCCCCCACCTGGCCAGCGGCACCGTCGAGACCCGGGCCGCCATGGAGCAGCTGACCCTCGACAACCTGGACCGCTGGCTCGCCGACGGCACCGTCCTCACTCCGGTGCCGGAGGTGTCACCTCGGGGCGCAGCGCGATCTCGGTGACCCGGTTGCCGTTCCGGGCGGCCACCTCCAAGATGCCTCCCGGAACGACCAGCACCTCCCCGACCTGCGGGATGTGGCCCAGCCGGGAGATGAGATAGCCCGCGACGGTCTCGTAGCCGCCGTCCTCGAGATCGATACCGGTGGTGTCCGCGAAGTCCTCGATCGTCATCGCACCGTCGATCCGGGACAGGTCATCGTGGTCGCGGATGCGGGCCTCGCCGTGGTCGTACTCGTCGCGGATGTCGCCGATCATCTCCTCGACGAGGTCCTCGAGGGTCACGATGCCGTCGGTGCCGCCGTACTCGTCCACGACCATCGCCAGATGGGTGCCGCCCTCGCGCATCGTGGCGACCGACGGGATCACCCGCTTGCTCCCCGGCAGGGCGAGCACCGGACGAGCGACGTCGCGAACCGTGCGCGGGTCGCTCGGGGCGACACCGAGCAGGTCGCGTACGTGCAGGAACCCGAGGATGTCGTCGAAGCCCGCGCCGGTCACCGGGTAGCGGGAGTAAGGCAGGTCGCGCACCTTCTCGGCGGCCGTGGGAAGCGGCGTCGAGGCGGGCATGAAGGTGACGTCGCCGCGCGGGCGCATCACCTCCTTGAGCGTCGTCTCGGTGGTGGCGAAGACGTCGCGGAGGATCCGCCGCTCCTCCTCCTCGAGGTCCTGGTTGGTGGAGACCATCTCGCGCAGCTCCTCCTCCGAGACCTGCTCGGCCGAGGCCTTCGGGTCGCCGCCGAGCAGCCTCACCACGGCATCGGTGGAGACCGAGAGCAACCAGATCACCGGCCGCATCACGGTGGCGAACCTGTCCAGCACCGGCGCGACGGCCAAGGAGATGCCGGCGGACTTCTGCAGCGCCAGGCGCTTGGGCACCAGCTCGCCCAGCACCAGGGAGAGGTAGGCGATGAACAGGGTCAGCACGATCAGCGCCGTGGTCTCGGCGAGCGCCTCACCCATGCCGAGGCGCTCGAGGTAGGGCGCCACGTCAGGAGCGATGGTCGACCCGCCGTAGGCCGCGGAGAGGAAGCCCGCGACGGTCACGCCGATCTGCACCGCCGCCAGGAAGCGGTTGGGGTTGCGCGCGACCTCCGCCACGCGCGCCCCGCGCGGCCCCTGCCGCGCCATCGCCGCCAGCTGGCTCTCCCGCAGCGAGACCAGCGCCAGCTCGGTCGCGGCGAAGACGCCGCCGACCAGCACGAAGACCAGCACCAGGCCCATGCTGAGGAATGTCTGACTGTCCATCAGGCCCGCCCACCCTTCGTTGCGATCCAGGGTGAGCGGTTGGAACTTCGAGGCCTCTTCACGGGTACGAATCTACAGCCAGGCTCCGCGTCAGTCCGACTCCGCTCCGGCGAGCGCCAGGCGAACCACGACCCCCTTCGATGTCGGGGTGTTGCTGCCCTCGGCGACACTGTCGAGCGGAACCAGGACGTTGGTCTCCGGATAGTACGCAGCCGCCGACCCACGGCTCGCCGGGTAGGCGACCAGGGTGAAACCGGGCGCGCGCCGCTCGACGCCGTCCTCCCAGACCCCGATGATGTCGACGCGGTCGCCGTCGGCCAGCCCCAGCTCGTCGATGTCGGCCGGGTTGACCATCACGATGCGACGGGCGTGATGGATACCGCGGTAGCGGTCGTCCATGGCGTACGGGATGGTGTTCCACTGGTCGTGGGAGCGCAGCGTCTGCAGGATCAGGTGACCCGGCGGGGCCTCCAGCCAGGTCAGGTCGTTGCGCGTGAAGACGGCCTTGCCGCTCGGGGTGCGGTAGACGCCGGAGTTGACCGGGTTGGGCAGGACGAACCCGGTCGGCTCCTTGATCCGCTCGTTGAAGTCCTCGAACCCCGGCACCACCCGGGCGATCCGGTCGCGGACACGGCCGTAGTCCGCCTCGAAGTCGGCCCACCGGATGCGATGGCGCTCACCGATCGTGGCCCGCGCGAGGCGGGAGACGATCGCGACCTCGCTGAGCAGGTCCGGTGAGGCGGGCGCGAGCTTGCCGCGGGTGGCGTGCACCGAGCTCATCGAGTCCTCGACGGTGACGAACTGCTCGCCGCTCGCCTGGACGTCGACGTCGCTGCGGCCCAGTGTGGGCAGGATCAGCGCGGTATCCCCGACCACCGTGTGAGAGCGGTTGAGCTTGGTGGAGACCTGCACCGTCAGCCGGCAGCTCTTCAGCGCGGCCTCGGCTACGTCGCTGTCCGAGATGGCCCGGACGAAGTTGCCGGCGACACCCACGAAGACCTTCGCGCGACCATCCCGCATCGCCCGGACACCGTCGACCGAGTCGTACCCGTGCTTGCGCGGCGGCTCGAACCCGAACTCGGCGCCGAGCGCGTCGAGGAAGGAGTCGGGCATCTTCTCCCAGATGCCCATCGTCCGGTCGCCCTGCACGTTGGAGTGGCCCCGGACCGGGCACACCCCTGCCCCGGGCTTGCCGATGTTGCCCCGCAGCATGAGGAAGTTGACCACCTCGCGGATCGTCGGCACCCCGTGCTTGTGCTGGGTCAGCCCCATCGCCCAGCAGACGATGACCGAGCGACTGGCCAGCACCTGCTCGTGGACTGCCTCGATCTCCTCGCGGGTCAGGCCGGTCGCCTCGAGCGCCGTCTCCCAGGTGATCGCGCGGGCCTGCTCGGCGAAGGCGTAGAAGCCGGTGGTGTACTCCGCGATGTACTCCCAGTCCAGGACGCCGCCGCCCGCGTCCCGGTCGGACTCGAGCAGACGACGGTTGAGCATCTGGAACAGCGCCAGGTCGCCGCCGGGGCGGATCTGCAGGAACTGGTCCGCGATCTGGGTGCCGCGGCCCACCACGCCCCGGGCCTTCTGCGGGTTCTTGAACCGCATCAGTCCCGCCTCGGGCAGCGTGTTGACCGCGATCACCCTGCCGCCGCGCTGCTTGGTCTCCTCCAGCGCCGACAGCATCCGCGGGTGGTTCGTGCCCGGGTTCTGGCCGACCACGAACACCAGGTCCGCGTTGTAGATGTCGTCGAGCTGGACGCTGCCCTTGCCGATCCCGAGGGTCTCGTTGAGCGCCGAGCCGCTCGACTCGTGACACATGTTGGAACAGTCGGGCAGGTTGTTGGTGCCGAACGCGCGAGCGAAGAGCTGCAGCAGGAACGCGGCCTCGTTGTTCAGCCTGCCCGAGACGTAGAACATCGCCTCGTCGGGAGAGTCCAGGCCGTTGAGCTCCTCGCCGATGGTCGCGAACGCGTCCTCCCAGCTGATCGGCTCGTAGTGGGTGGCGCCGGGCCGCTTGACCATCGGCTCGGTCAGCCGGCCCTGCTGGTTGAGCCAGTAGTCCGACTTCCCGTCCAGCTCGGCGACCGAGTGCTGCGCGAAGAACTCCCGCGTCACCCGGCGCGAGGTCGCCTCGTCGGCGATGTGCTTCGCACCGTTCTCGCAGTACTCGTTCTTGTGCCGGTGGCCCGGCTCCGGCCAGGCACACCCCGGACAGTCGATCCCGCCGGCCTGGTTGAGGTTCAACAGCGTGAGCGCCGTACGCCGCACCGACGTCTGCGTCAGCGAATACTCGAGCGCCTTCCGCACCGCCGGCACACCGGCCGCCCAGGTCTTCGGTTCGGTGACGCCGAGCGCCTCCACCGGTTCCTCCACGGAGTACGCACCGTTCGCGTCTCGCTTCACCACACCCGTTCCCTTTCGCGACTCGAGCTAGCTGGCCGACCTGGGCAGCTCCGCGTCCACTTCCTCAGCCAGCTCGTCGGCCGACTCGTCAGCAGGCGCGTCCGGATCGCGGGAGACTCGGATGACGAAGTCGTCACCGTGCTCCGAGACCCCGTAGACGACGGCCTGCTCGACAGCCTTGGAAGCGTACTGGGCCCGGACGACCAGCGGGTCCTCGCGTAGGTCCTTCACCAGCGAGACGCACAGCGCGATCATGACCAGCACGAACGGAACCGCGGCGACGATGGTGATCGTCTGCAACCCGCTCAGCGCGTCGGAGCCGCCGACCAGGAGCATGACCGCGGCGACCGCACCCGTGGCGACACCCCAGAAGATCACGGTCGGCTTGCTGGGCTCGATGGAGCCGCGCTCGGAGAGCGTGGCCATCACGATCGAGGCCGCGTCCGCACCCGAGACGAAGAAGAGCGCGACCAGGATCATGACCACCACGCTCGCCACCGTCGCGAGCGGGAAGGACTCCAGCGTGGTGAACAGCTGGGTCTCCACGCCACCCGCGCCGGCGATGTCCACCCCGTCCAGCTGCAGGTCGATGGCCGCGCCACCGAAGACGGCGAACCAGGCCAGGCTCACCAGCGACGGCACGAGCAGCACCCCGGTCACGAACTGGCGGATGGTCCGCCCGCGCGAGATCCGGGCGATGAACATGCCGACGAACGGGGTCCAGGAGAGCCACCACGCCCAGTAGAAGACCGTCCAGCTCGACAGCCAGGAAGCGGTCTCGGACCCCTCGGCCGAGGTGCGCGCCGACATCATCGCGACCTCTTGGAAGTAGGACCCGACGGTCGTCGGGACCAGGCTGAGGATGAACACGGTCGGACCGGCCACGAAGACGAACAGGGCCAGCCCGACGGCGAGCACCATGTTGATGTTCGAGAGCCACTGGATCCCCTTGGCCACCCCCGAGACCGCCGAGAAGACGAAGGCGACGGTGAGTACGGCGATGATGGCCACCAGGATGCCGTTGCCGGTCGTGCCGAGCCCGCCGACGATCTCGAGCCCGCTGCGGATCTGGAGCGCCCCCAGGCCCAGCGATGCCGCCGACCCGAACAGGGTCGCGAAGATCGCGAGCATGTCGATGACCTTCCCGCCCGCGCCGTGCGCGTGACGCCCGAGAAGCGGCTCGAAGACCGAGCTGATCAGCAGGCCGCGGCCCTTGCGGAAGACGCTGTACGCGATCGCGAGCCCGACCAGGGCGTAGATCGCCCACGGGTGGATCCCCCAGTGGAACAGGGTCGTGGCCATGGCCGTCTGGATCTTCTCGGACTGGCCGTCGCCGACAGAGCCCGGCGGGGGTGAGATGTAGTGGCTGATCGGCTCGCTGACACCGTAGAAGATGAGGCCGATCCCCATGCCGGCGCTGAACATCATGGTGATCCACGAGACCGTGCGGAACTCGGGCTCCTCACCGTCCCGGCCGAGCGGGATGTTGCCGAACCTGCCGAAGGCGAGCCACAGCACGAAGCCGACGAAGGTCGACGCCGCGGTGACGAAGAGCCACCCGAGGTTGCCCATCACCCACGACAGCGACTTCCCCGAGACCGACGCCAGCGAATCCGTGCTGACGAATCCCCAGACCAGGAAGCCGACCGCGATGATCGCGGTGACCCCGAAGACGACGCGATCGAGACCCCCGCTGTTCTTGGCTGTCTCATCGGGAGGGCAGTCGAGGGCCGGATGGGTCGGGCTCTGGTTGACGGACCGGTGGCGTGGCGACGCCACCGGTGAAAGGTCTCCGCTACCTGTGGGTGATCTCATGACGCACTCCGATCGAGGGCTCTTGGGATGAGCAGCATCTGTCGGTGCCACAGAGGGCTCCGGGCGGCGGCACTTCGGTGGGGCGCTACCCAGCCAGACACTGATATACCAGTCACCTTATATGTGATGCATCACACGAGCAAGGGTCAGATCTCGACGACGAGATCGAGCTCGACCGGCGCACCCAGCGGCAGCACCGAGACCCCGATCGCAGAGCGCGCGTGCTGCCCGATGTCGCCGAACAAGCGGCCGAGGAGCTCCGAGGCGCCGTTGGCGACAAGAGCCTGGTCGGTGAAGAGCGCGCCCGAGGCGACGTAGACCACGACCTTGACGACACGCTTCACCTGCCCGAGATCACCGATCTCGTCCTTGACCGCGGCGAGCGCGTTGAGCACGCACCACTGCGCACAGGCCCGGCCGTCGGCGATACCGAGGGTGTCGCCGACACTGCCGGTGGCGAGAAGCTCGCCCTCCCGGATCGGCAGCTGCCCCGACGTGAATACGAACGCCCCCGCGCGAACCGCAGGCACGTGCGCCGTCGCCGGCTGCACCACCTCGCGGACGGGCAGGCCGAGCTCGGCGAGCACCGCGTCCGACGGCGGCACGGCCGTGTTGGATCTGCGCTGACTCAGCAGCCGCACCACTCGGTTCGCACGCTCCGACATAGCGGGACACTAGCACTGATATACTAGTTGTCGACAGTGTCTTCCGGAGGTGGCCCGTGACCCACACCGTTCTTCCGCGGATCGTCGTCGTCGACCACCACGACTCCTACACCTGGAACCTCGTGCATCTGATCGCCGGCGTCACCGGAGTGCTCCCGACCGTGGTCCAGCACGACACGACGACAGCGGACCACGTGCTCGGGTTCGACCACGTCGTGCTCTCCCCCGGCCCCGGGCACCCGGCGAACCCCGGCGACTTCGCCGTCGGCGGCGACGTTCTCCGCGCGGGGACGGTCCCGGTGCTCGGCGTGTGTCTCGGCATGCAGGGCGTCGTGACCACCTACGGAGGACGCGTCGACCGGATCCCGCCCGCACACGGCGACGTCGCGCGGGTCCGGCATCGCGGCGACCCGCTGTTCTCCGGCGTACCGTCCTCGTTCTCGGCGGTTCGCTATCACTCGCTCGCCGCGACGAGCATCCCGCCCGAGCTCCAGGTCATCGCCGAGACCGAAGGCGGCGACGGCGAGCCGGTGGTGATGGCCGTACGTCACCGATCGCTGCCACACCTGGGCGTGCAGTTCCATCCCGAGTCGATCCTGAGCGAGCACGGCGCCGCACTGGTCGCGAACTTCCTCGCGGCGACGGCATGAGGACCGAGGAGCGGTTCGTCGAGATGGCGAGCACCCACCCGCGCTGCTTCTGGCTGGACGCCGGCCCCGGGACCACCCGAGGCTCGATCATGGGCGCTCTGCGCGACGACGACGTCTCCCTCACCTACGACGCCGCCCGCGGCGAGGTCCTCCGACACCGCGGCGACGAGGTCCGCCCGGTCGGCGCCGACATCTTCGCCGTCCTCGGCGACGAGCTCGCCCGTACGCCCCCGGACGAGATCTGGGTCGGCTACTTCGGCTACGCGTGCCGCCCGGACCTCCCGGCCCGGAAGAGCCGCACGGACGGTCCCGCGATGCCCGACGCGGTCTGGATGCGGACCCGGCTCACGCCGGGCTTCGACCGGTCGCCGACCACGGGTCCCGTGGGACACCGGGCGACGCGATCCGTCGCCGAGACCCCGGACGCCTACGCGCGAGCCTTCGACCGGGTGCAGCGAGAGCTGAGGGCCGGCAACACGTACGAGGCGAACCTGACCCACCGGATCCAGGTGCGGGACGACGTCGACCCGGCCCTCGCCTACCTACGCCTGCGCGAGCTCAACCCCGCCCCGTACGCAGGCTTCATCCAGCACCACGACGTCCGACTGCTCAGCTCCTCACCCGAGCGGTACGCCACGATCGACCGGGACCGGGTGATCGAGACCCGGCCGATCAAGGGCACCACCCCGCGCGCGACGTGCCCCGACGAGGACGAGGAGCTGCGCCGGCAGCTGGCGTCGAACCCGAGGTTCCGCGCCGAGAACCTGATGATCGTCGACCTCCTCCGCAACGATCTGGCGATGGTGTGCGAGCCCGGGTCGGTGACGGTCCCGTCGTTGATGGCGGTCGAGTCCTACGCATCGGTCCACCAGCTCGTGACGACCGTGCGCGGCCGGTTGCGCGACGGCGTCACCAGCCTCGAGGCCCTGCGCGCCCTCTTCCCCGCCGGCTCGATGACCGGCGCACCGAAGCTCCGGACCATGGAGATCATCCGAAGCGTCGAGACCAGCCCGCGCGGCGTCTACTCCGGCGCCTTCGGGTGGATCGCACCCGACGGCCGGGCGGATCTCGGTGTCGTGATCAGAAGCCTCACCACTCCCGGCGACAGCACCTGGGAGCTCGGCACGGGAGGCGGGATCACCGTCCACTCGACCGCGCAGGAGGAGTACGCCGAGTCGGGCTGGAAGGCCGAGCGGCTGTTGCGGGTGTTCGGCACGCCATTGCCCGGCGACTGATGTATCAGACTAAGATGGTAAAAAGCGCTCAGGCCGGAACGGACAAGTGGGGCACGACTCAATGACGGTTGACGAGATCCTGGCAACGACGGCGAGTCCCCCCGCCGGCTCACTCGCCGAGCAGGCCTACCAGTACATCCGCGAGCGCCTGGTGATGCTCGACATCCGGCCGGGGGCGCCGATCAACGACGGCCAGATCGCCACGGCCATCGGGATGGGCCGCACGCCCGTGCGCGAGGCGATCAAACGCCTCGAGGCCGACCACCTGGTCCACTCCTTCCCTCGCCGCGGCACCTTCGCCACGACGATCGACGCGACCGAGCTCAGCGCGATCGCCGAGATCCGCCGCCAGCTCGCGCCGTACGCCTCACGCGCGGCCGCCGAGCGCGCGACGGCCGAGCAACGCGAGCAGATGCGCGCCCTCGCGGCCCAGATCGGCGAGGGCAAGCTCGGCGACGGAGACCGAACCTCGCTGATGCAGGTCGACAAGGCCGCGCACGGGCTGATCTACCGCTCGAGCGGCAACGCCCACCTGGAGGACATCCTGATCAGGTACGACAACCTGGCCATCAGGATCTGGTGGATGGTGATCGACCGGCTCCCCGACCTGGCCCACCACGTCGTCGAGCAGGCCCAGCTCCTCACCGCCGTCGCCGACGGCGACGCCGACCGGGCCGAGGAGCTCACCCTCGCGCACATCGGCGGCTTCGAGCGCGAGATCCGTCAGGTCCTCTGAAGCCCGGGTGGCTGCCAGGCCTGCGACCTGACAGCCACCGGTGCTGCGTACGCCTCTCAGCAGTCGAGCTGGATGTCACCCAGAGGCTTGGAGCAGCAGATCAGGACCTTCTGGTTGGCGATCTCCTTGGGCCGGATGCCGCCGTTGTGCTTCATATCGACCTCTCCGGAGAGCATCGACACCTTGCAGGTCCCGCACATGCCCTGACCACAGGCGGCCATCGGCCGCATGCCGGCGGCCATCGCCGCCTCCAGGATGGTCTCGTCCGGACCGCACGTGATCATCCGCCCGCTGCGTGCGAACTCGACCGAGAACCCGGCCGCGGCCTCCTCCTCGGAGTCCTGCTCGATCGGCGGCGCCGCTGTCGGGGCGGGCACCTCGGGAGCGCCGAAGTCGAAGCTCTCCTCGTGATACTTCCCCATGTCGTAGTCGAGCTCTTCGAGCAGCGACTTCGCCGCGGCCATGTAGCCCGCGGGACCGCAGATGAACGTCTCCCGCTCGCCGAGGTCGGGGGCCAGGATCTCGAGCACCGGCTTGGAGATGCGTCCCTGCAGCCCCATCCAGCGCTCGGTCGGGGCATCGCCCTCACAGATCTCCACCACCCGCAGGTTGGGCATCAGGCGTGCCATCGCCTCCAGCTCACCGCGGTAGATGATGTCTGCCGGCGTACGCGCGCTGTGGACGAAGAGGATGTCCGCCTCGGACCCGAGGTCGTACAACGTCCGCGTCATCGAGAGCACCGGGGTGATCCCGCTCCCCGCCGAGAGGAACAGGTACTTCGGTGCGTCCTCCTCCGGCAGGACGAAGGCACCCGCCGGCGCGTGCATCGAGATCCACGCCCCGGGCTCGAGGTTGTCGTGGAGCCAGTTCGACACGACGCCGTCGGCGACCCGCTTGACCGTGATCGCCAGTCGGTCGGGCCTGGTCGGCGGTGAGGCGATCGTGTAGCAGCGCGTCATCAGCTCGCCGTCGATCTCGACCCGGATGGTGATGAACTGTCCGGCCTCGAAGTCGAAGGGACGTCGCTCGGGGGTCGTGAAGACGAAGGTCTTCACGTCATGGGTGACGGCCAGGACCTGGCTGCACACCAGGTCCATCACGTCGCTCTCGGCCCAGCAGGGCTCCAGCATCCGCTTGCTGCGGACGGGGGCCGGGCGGCCGTTCTGCAGGCCGAACGAGTTCGGCTCCGACACCGCGGGGATGTCGGTCTCCAAGATCGTCATGTCTCCTCCCACCTCTGGCTAGGCGTTGGCTCGGACGCGTTGGACGTACCAGGTGATGAAGGCATCGACCTCGCCCTCGACGACCGAGTACGGACCGGGGACGTAGCCCGGGTCCGTCACTCCACGCTGGGTGCCCTCGACCAGGACGCGGTCCTGGTCGTTGGTGGCACGCCAGACGGAGGTGAGCGACTCGACCGAGTAGTCGACACCTTCGACGGCCTCTGGGTTCACCAGCCAGGTCGTCCGGACCAGCGTCCGGTCGACGGCGAGCGGGATCACCGAGAAGACGACGGCGTGGTCACCGAGGAAGTGGAACCACGAGTTGGGCTGCATGTGCAGCGACAGGTCGCCGAACCGCGGATCCTCGATGGATCCCATCAGCTTCGCGCAGAGCTGCTGCCCGTCCGGTCCGAACGACGCGCCCGCGCCGTCGAGCGGGAGGTGGGAGAGCTGGAACCCCGTCGACCGGCCCTCGAGCTCGCAGCGTTCCTCGTGGGGGAAGCCGATGGCCTCGCGGGCCTTCTCGAGCTCGAGCTGGGCCTCCTGGTAGCGCTCGAAGGTCGACTGCATGCGCGGCGGGACGTCCTTGGCCTCGTAGCGGCTGATCGGGAAGTACGCCGTCACCAGCTCCGGATGGGAGGCGTCGCAGTGGTGGCACTCCCGGTTGTTCTCCATCACCAGCTTCCAGTTGCCCTCCTCGACGATGTCGGTCTGATGGGCGACCTTCGCCGAGGCGAGCGAGTAGGGCTTGAGGTAGGGCTCGAGGAACTCGCTGACCTCGTCGAAGTCGGCCGGCGGCTCGTCGGAGAGGCAGAGGAAGACCAGCCCGCCGACAGCACGGACGTTGACCGGCTTGAGCCCGAACCTGTCGTACTCGAACGTGTCCGCCTGCGACTCGGCGAAGATGAGGCTGCCGTCGACCCGGTAGGTCCACTGGTGGTAGGGACACACGATGTTGCCGATCGAGCCGCAGGCCGACTCGAGCAGTCGCGACCCGCGGTGCCGGCAGACGTTCCGGAAGGCGCGGACGTTCTCGTCGTCGTCGCGAACGACGATGACCGAGTGGGCGCCCACATCGATGGTGACGTAGTCACCGGGATCCGGGATCTCCGCCTCGGCGACAGCGAAGATCCAGTGCTGGCCGAAGATGACGTCGAGATCCTGGTCGTAGATCTCCGAGCTGGTGTAGAAAGGCGCCTCCAGGCTGTAGCCGGATGCTCGCCTGTCCGCCAGGGACGCCAGATCCACCGGCGTCGTTTCGATGCTCATTCGCGTCACGTTGATGTCTCCCACGCTCAAACCGGGCAGATTCCGGGTTCAGATACGACGGTCCGCCATGCGGCGGTTGTTTCACTCTGCACAACTACTGCGTAGCGTGAAACGATTCTGCCGCGCGAATCTCGGCGCTGTCAACGGGTCCCTCGGGAATCCCTCAGAGGATTTACAAACGCTTTACGACGCACGCGGAGGGGCCCGCATGCACCAGGCATGCGGGCCCCTCCGACGTGCCGAGCCTTCGCCTCGGCGGGCACGGATCACTCGGCCTTGGGGAAGCCGTTCCGCTCGGAGATCGCCGCCGCGGCCGCGAGCACGTGCTCGGCCAGCTCGGGCGCCTTCTCGGCGGTGATGCGGAACGACGGCCCCGACGCCACCACCGCAGCGATCACCCCGCCGCCCAGCGAACGGATCGGCGCGGCCACCCCCGTCAGACCGATCTCGTGCTCGTCGACCGAGAAGGCATAACCCAGCTCGCGGACCTCGGCGAGCTGCGCCTCGACCTTCGCGGGGTCGACCACCGTCTCCTCGGTGTAGCGCTCCAGGCCTCCCGCGAAGATCCGCCGACGGTCCTCGGGCGACATGTTCGCCAAGAAGACCTTGCCGGACGCGGTCGTGTGCAAGGGGCTTCGCTGACCGACCCAGTTCACCGAGGTGATCTCGGCACTCCCGATCACCTGGTCGATGGTGATGGCCTCCTCGCCGTCGTTGATGACGATGTTGACCGTCTCGCCGACCGCATCGGCCAGCGCCATGCAGATCGGCCGGCTCGTGACGGAGATGTCGTGCTTGCGGGTCGCGCCGGCAGCCAGCTGGATGACGCCATAACCGAGCTGATAATGCCCTCGACTGCTGTTCTGCTCCACCAGCCCACGAGCCTCGAGCGTCGCCAGCAACCGGAAGACCGTGGACTTGTGCACCCCCAGCTCCTCGGAGATCGGCGTGACGCCGACAGCCCCCCGGCGGGCGAGCACCTGGAGGATGGAGATGGCCCGGTCAACCGAGTGAACGGTCGTACTCCGTGTTTCGCTCGTGTTGCTCATGCTGAAACAGTATGCCTTCATCGCAGATTCTCCCTGCCGCCGCCTACTGCCGGTCGAGCGCGGCACGCGCGCCCGGACACTGCGACGCGGGGACCGAAATCGATCGGACCAGGGTCTTGATGCGGGCACCGTCGACGGTTTAGTTTGTTTCATATAGCGCTCTTGTTTCGCTATGAGAAACATCCCTGCAACCTGATCACGCCGGACGCCCCCATCCGGGGGCAGGAAGAAGAGACGCCATGGCAGACAACAGAGTCGTCGTCTACAAGGGGCCGGGCGAGGTGGCCGTCGAGTCCATCGAGTACCCGAAGCTGGAGCTCCCCCAGGACGTTGTCAGCGGCCTGGGCATCAAGCGCGCCGCGCCGCACGCGGTGATCCTCAAGCTCGTGACCACCAACATCTGCGGCAGCGACCAGCACATGGTCCGTGGCCGGACGACCGCACCCGTGGGTCAGACGCTCGGCCACGAGATCACCGGCGAGATCGTCGAGATCGGCGACGACGTCCTCTTCCACGAGGTCGGAGACATCTGCTCGGTCCCGTTCAACATCGCCTGTGGCCGTTGCCGCATGTGCAACGAGGGCAAGACCGGCATCTGCCTCAACGTGAACCCGGCGCGGGCCGGCGCGGCGTACGGCTACGTCGACATGGGCGGCTGGGTCGGTGGCCAGGCGGAGTACGTCATGGTGCCGTTCGCCGACTTCAACCTGCTGAAGTTCCCCGACCGGGACCAGGCGCTGGAGAAGATCCTCGACCTGACGATGCTCTCCGACATCTTCCCGACCGGCTACCACGGCGCCTACACCGCGGGTGTCACCACGGGGTCGACCGTCTACGTGGCGGGTGCCGGCCCGGTCGGGCTCGCCGCGGCGTACTCGGCCCAGCTGCTCGGGGCCGCGACCGTCATCGTCGGCGACATGAACGCGGACCGGCTCAAGCAGGCCGCGAGCTTCGGCTGCGAGACCGCGGACCTGTCCTCCGGCGACGCGCTGGCCGACATCATCGCGGACATCCTCGGCGAGCCGGAGGTGGATGCGGCGATCGACGCGGTCGGGTTCGAGGCCCGCGGCCACGGCCGCGACGCCGCCGAGCAGCCCGCGACCGTCCTCAACGACATCATGGACGTCGCGCGTGCGGGCGCCTCCCTCGGCATCCCCGGCCTGTACGTCACCGGCGACCCGGGCGCCGTCGACGACGCCGCCAAGCAGGGGCAGATCGGCGTACGGCTCGGCCTCGGCTGGGCCAAGTCGCACACCTTCGTGACCGGTCAGTGCCCGGTCAAGCAGTACAACCGCCAGCTGATGAACCTGATCCTCGCCGACAAGGCCCACATCGCCGACGCCGTCAACGCCAAGGCCATCAGCCTCGACGAGGCTCCGGAGAGCTACGCCGCGTTCGACAAGGGCGCGGCGACCAAGTACGTCATCGACCCGCACGGCATGGTGCGCTGAGCCGCCACCCGCTGGTCGAGCCGGAGTCGTGAGGAACGAGCGACTCCGTGTCGAGACCAACACAGTCGACTCGAGCGCGAAGGGGACTGTGTTGGTCTCGGCACGCTTCCGCCTAGCGGCTCCAGCGGCTCGACCAGCGGTGGCTCGACCAGCGGTGGCCCGACCAGCGGTGGCCCGACCAGCGGTGGCCCGACCAGCGGTGGCCCGACCAGCGGGCAGCGCAGTCAGAGACCCAGCAGGCGGCGTGCCTCTCCCACGGTGACGACGGAGCCGGTGACCAGCACCCGGGCCTCCTCGGAGAGAGCCGCGGCCGTGCTGGTCGCCTCGACGAGAGCGTCGGAGAGGTCGTCGATCTCCACGACCCGATCCGTGCCCAGGACCCGGCGCGCCACAGCGGCGGTGTCGTGGGCCGAGAGCGATCTCGGGCTGCTGTTCCTGGTGCAGATCATCGTGGTCACCACGGGCTCGAGCGCGGCGAGCATGCCGGCGAGGTCCTTGTCGCCCATCGCGGCGAGCACGGCGACGGTCGGTCGCGGGCCGAGGTCGGAGAGGCCGGCCGCCAGGGCCCGGGCGCCGTCGGGGTTGTGGGCGGCGTCGAGGATCACGGCGGGGGTTCCGGGCAGCACCTCCAGCCGTCCCGGCGACCGGGCCGAACCCAGCGCCCGACGCAGCGCATCGAGGGGGATCACGTCCCCCAGGAGGGCTTCGACGCTCGCGATGGCGAGCAGGGCGTTGTGCGCCTGATGGCGCCCGTGCAGGGACAGCGGGACCTCGGAGTAGTGACCCGCGAGGCCGTTCACCGAGATGATCTGGCCCGCGCCGGACGCTCGCCGGCCGCTCAGCCCGAAGTCGCGCCCCTCGACCATGAGCCTGGCGAGATGCGCGTCGGCGTGCGCCCGCAGGAGCTGCTCCACCTCGGGGGTCTGCCTGGCCGTCACGGCCAGCGCTCCGGGCTTGATGATCCCGGCCTTCTCCGCGGCGATGTCGAGCCTGGTCGGGCCCAGATGGTCGACGTGGTCGAGGCCGACGGGGAGGATCGCGGCGACGGGGGCGTCGATGACGTTGGTCGCATCCCACATGCCGCCCATGCCGACCTCCACCGCCGCGACGTCGATCGCCGCGGTCGAGAACGCCTGATAGGCCATCGCGACGGTCATCTCGAAGAACGACAGCGGCGTGGGACTCTCGCGGTCCACTGCCTCGGCGGCCGATGCGACTTCCCGGTAGGCCCGGACGAAGCCGTCGGGCGAGATGGGCCGGCCGCCGATGCTGATCCGCTCCCGGATGTCGGCGAGATGCGGACTGGTGAACCTGCCGACCCTCGAGCCCAGCTCGAGCAGGATCGCCTCCACCATCCGAGCGGTGCTCGTCTTGCCGTTGGTGCCGGTGATGTGGATCGACCGGTAGCCGTGCTGCGGCCGGCCGAGCGCATCCGTCACCGCCCGGATGCGCTCGAGGGACGGGGCGATCCTGGTCTCGGGCCAGCGGGCGAGGAGCCGCTGCTCCACCTCGGTGACGTCGAGGTCGAGGTCGGTGGTCGTCACTGTGGGTCTCCGCCCAGTCGGGTCAGCAGGTCGCGGCGCCAGGCCTCGGTCTCGGCGACCTGGTTGAAGGTGAACAGATGCAGGCCGGACACCGCGGCCTCCGGCCCGTCCAGCTCCCGGGCCGCCCGGGTGAGGAACCGCTCCGGCGAGAACCCGCCGGGCGCGGCGATGCGCGCGAACACGCCCTTGTTCTTGGCGAGGAACCTCGTCGACTCCCCCACCCCGATCTTGGTCGCCATGGTGAGGAGCTTGGCGCGCTCGACCGGGCCGGGCAGCCCGACGAGGATCGGGGTCGTGACGCCTCGGGCGCGCACGCGGCGTACCCAGTCGGTGAGGGCGCCGGGGTCGAAGGTGAGGTTGCTGACGATCTCGGTCGCGTGGTGGCGCTTGTCCCACATCGCCTGGACCAGGCGGTCGTGGATGATCGTCGGATGGTCCTCCGGATAGCCGGCGACGCCGACGTGGCGGAACGGGTCGCCGAGGTCGACGAGCGCCTCGAGCAGCTCCAGCGCGCCGGGGAACTCACCCGGTCGCTCCGCGTCGCCGGCGGGTACGAAGACCTTCTCGATACCGGCCGCCGTCAGCCGGCCGGTGATCTCGGCGAGCTCGGCCCGGCTCGAGACCATCCGCGCAGCGAGGTGGGGCACGACGTCGTACCCGTGCCCGGCGAGCCGGACCGACAGGTCAACGGTCGCCTCCAGGCCCTTGGCCGGGGAGGCGGTCACGGTGACGGTCCGGCCGGCGGGGAGGGAGGTGGTGACGACCTCCTCGATCTTCGCGGTGGGCAGGACCTCGTAGCGAGCCTCGAGCAGGAGGCGGCGTACGACCGCGGCGTCCGAGCGACGGCTCATCGCTTCGCTGCCCGGGCCCCGACCAGATCCGCTGCCACCCTCGGTCCACGCAGCCGTGCTGCCACCCGGGAGGCAGCCGCGGCACCGGAGACCGAGTGGACGCGTACTCCCCAGGCGCCTTCCGCCGCGGCGATGGCCGCGACGGCGTCCGATGCCTCGTCCCGGTCGGCCGGGACGTCCGGTTCACGCCGTCCGTACGCCGCCGCCTCGGCGAGGAACCGCTTGCGGGAAGCTCCGACGAGGAGAGGGAGTCCGAGAGCTCGCAGCGTCGGGAGCGCCGAGAGCAGCTCCCAGGACTGGGCGGCGGTCTTCGCGAACCCCAGGCCGGGGTCGAGGATGATGCGCTCGGGGCGTACGCCTGCGTCGAGTGCGGAGTCGACCCGGTCACGCAGCTCGGCGCAGACGTCGTCGACCACCGAGTCGTAGAAGCAGAAGTCGTCCATCCGGGTGGAGTGCGCCCGCCAGTGCATGAGTACGCAAGTGACGTCCGCCTCGGCGAGGAACGGCAGCATCCCGGGGTCGGCGAGGCCGCCGGAGACGTCGTTGACGATGACGGCACCGGCCTCGACGGCGCGCCGGGCGACCGAGGCGCGCATGGTGTCGACCGAGACCGGGAAGCCGCCCCGGGCCAGCGCCTCGACCACCGGGACCACGCGGGCGAGCTCGTCGGCCTCGCTGACCCGGCGGGCGCCGGGTCGGGTGGACTCGCCGCCGACGTCGAGGAGGTCGGCGCCGTCACGCATGAGCTCGAACCCCCGGCGTACCGCGGCGTCGACCTCGAGGAACCTGCCCCCGTCGGAGAAGGAGTCGGGGGTGACGTTGATGATGCCCATCACCTGACAGCGCGGAGCGGCGTCGGTCGAGAGCTGCGTGGCGGTCATGGCAGCGCCTCGGCGATCTCGACGATGTTGGTCAGCAGCATGGCGCGGGTCATCGGCCCGACGCCACCGGTGGCGCCGGTCATCTTCCCGGCGACGACGTCCACGTTCGGGTCGACGTCGCCGAGGATGCCCTCGATGGTGCGGGTGATGCCGACGGAGAGGACGGTGGCCCCCGGGCTGACCCAGTCGGGCTTGACCAGGTGGGCGACGCCCGCGGCAGCGACGATGACGTCCGAGGCCCGGGCATGGGCGGCGACGTCACGGGTCTCGATGTTGCACAGCGTGACGGTGGCGTGCTCGGAGGGTCGGGTGAGCATGAGGCCGAGGGGCCTGCCGACGGTCAGGCCGCAGCCGATGATGCAGAACCGCTGGCCGGTGATCGGCACGTCGTGCTGCCGCAGCAGCTCGATGATCCCGCGCGGCGTGCACGGCAGCGGCGCCGGGGTGCCGAGCACGAGCTTGCCGAGGTTCGTGGGGTGGAGACCGTCGGCGTCCTTGTCCGGGTCGATGAGCTCCAGGACCCGGTGGGTGTCGACATGGGGCGGCAGCGGCAGCTGGACGATGAAGCCGGTGCAGGCCGGGTCGTCGTTGAGCTGCCGCACCGCGGCCTCGATCTCGGCCTGCGAGGCACTGGCGGGGAGCTCGATCCGGAGCGAGGCGATGCCGACCTCCGCACAGTCGCGGTGCTTGCCCGCGACGTAGGAGCGGGAGCCGGGGTCGTCGCCGACGAGGATCGTGCCGAGACCGGGGTCGATCCCGGCCTCGTGCAGTGCCTTCACCCGCACGGCGAGCCCGGCCTTCAGATCAGCGGCGACGCGCTTTCCGTCGATCCTTGCTGCGGTGGTGGTCATCCACTTCTCCTTCTCGCGGGACCGTCAGCACTCGATGACGTTGACGGCGAGGCCTCCGCGGGAGGTCTCCTTGTACTTGATCTTCATGTCCGCCCCGGTCTCACGCATCGTCTTGATCGCGGCGTCGAGGGAGACCCGGTGGCTGCCGTCGCCCCGGGCGGCGATGCGGGCGGCGTTGATGGCCTTGTTGCTGGCGATGGCGTTGCGCTCGATGCAGGGGATCTGGACGAGCCCGCCGACGGGGTCGCAGGTGAGCCCGAGGTTGTGCTCGATCCCGATCTCGGCCGCATTCTCGACCTGCTCCGGGGTACCGCCCAGCACCTCGCACAGGGCGCCGGCGGCCATCGCGCAGGCCGAGCCGACCTCGCCCTGGCAGCCGACCTCGGCACCGGAGATCGACGCGTTGATCTTGAACAGGATCCCGATCGCCGCGGCGGCGAGCAGGAACCTCACGATCCCGTCCTCGTCGGCGCTGGGCACGAACTTCTCGTAGTAGTGGAGCACGGCCGGGACGATGCCCGCGGCGCCGTTGGTCGGGGCGGTCACGATCCGGCCACCCGAGGCGTTCTCCTCGTTGACGGCCAGCGCGAAGAGGTTGACCCAGTCCATCGCCCGGAGCGGGTCGGTCTCGTCCGTGGAGGCGTGCAGATGGGCGTACAGGCCGGGGGCTCGGCGAGGGACCTTCAGCCCGCCGGGGAGCGTGGGCTCGACGCGGGTGCACCCGTTGTGCACGCACTCCTGCATGACCGACCAGATGTGCAGCAGCTCGGTGCGTACCTCCTCCTCCGTACGCCACGCCAGCTCGTTGGCCATCATGACGTCGCTGATCCCCTTGCCCGACTCGGCGCAGACCGCGAGCATCTCCGCGCCGGTGGTGAACGGGTACGGGATCGGGGTCGCGTCCTCGACGATCCGGTCGGCGCCGGCGGCGGCCTCGTCCACGACGAAGCCGCCGCCGACCGAGTAGTAGGTGCTCTCCTGGAGCACCTCCCCCGTGGCACCGAAGGCCCGGAAGACCATGCCGTTCGGGTGGGCGGGGAGGGTGCGGGTGCGATGCATGACGACGTCGTCGGCGTCGAGCTCGATGTCTCGGGCACCGGCGAGCCTCAGCCGCCGGGTGGCTCGGACCTCGGCCACCCGAGCGTCGGCGTTGTCGGTGTCGACCGTCTCGGGTCGGTTGCCCTCGAGACCGAGGATGACCGCCTTGTCGGAGCCGTGCCCGTGGCCGGTGGCACCGAGGGAACCGAACAGCTCCACCTCGACCCGGGCGACGGCGTCCAGCAGCGAACCCGCCTTGAGAGCGTCGGTGAACTGCACCGCCGCCCGCATCGGGCCGACCGTATGAGAGGACGACGGCCCGATGCCGACGGAGAACATGTCGAACACGCTCAGTGCCATCAGCCGGATCCCAGCAGCTTGAACTCGGCCATGGCGTCGATCAGCCAGCGACCCAGGTAGTCGGCGAACGAGGCCCGCGGCAGGATCCGGTAGGAGTCGGTGCCGAGCTTCCACAGCAGCACCGGGACACGACCGATGTTGGTGGCGACCGCCGTGCCGGTGCCGAAGGCCCTCGGGTGCAGGTCGAGCGGGCAGCCCTTCTCGAGGACCGCCTGCGCTGAGGGGCCTTCGAGCCGGAGGGTGGTGCGGTTGGCCGAGAGGTCGACGACCGCGGCAGCGCCCTCGGAGACGCCCGCGCGCAGGTAGGAGACCAGGGTGGAGCCGGCCACGCTCTGCGAGATGACCAGGTACTCGTCGGGCGAGAGCCACAGCACGACCACGTCGTGGCCGGCGGCGACCTCACCGCATCGGGCGGGGAGCTCGGCGCCGAGGATCTGGGCCAGGCGGTCCCGGTCGGTCGAGCCGACCGGCACCCGCAGGCCCACCATGGTGAGGAACTGCTCCTCGCGCACCCGGACCCCGAAGGCTCCGGTGACACCGGCGACGAGGAAGTCGCCGTGCAGGTGCTGGGCCGGGCTGACGCGCAGATCCGAGGTCTTCTTGTCGATCGGTTCGATCATGGTCTCAACCATCGCGGCGGTTTCCTTCCGGGTCGTAGAGGACGGTTTCGGCAACGACGACGTCGACCAGTCGGTCTCCGACCGGCGCGACGAGGGTCTGGCCGATGCGGTTGCGACCGTCCTTGATGAGTGCCAGCGCGAACGAGCGTCCGAGCGCGGCGCTGTGGTAGCTCGAGGTCACGTGCCCGAGCATCGGGACCGGTCCGTCGGCAGGGGTGATCGGCGTACCTGCCTCGACCAGCTGGGTGCCCTCGGGCAGCCGGAACGACTTGTCGACGGGCAGCACCGAGACGAGGTGCTTGCGGTCGGTGCGGGAGGTGTCGGCCCGCTGGTAGGACCGCTTGCCGACGAAGTCCTTCGCCTTGGAGACGATCCACTCCATGCCCGCGTCCTGGGGCGTGACGGTCCCGTCGGTGTCCTGACCGACGATCGGGTAGCCCTTCTCGGCGCGGAGCACGTGCATGGTCTCGGTGCCGTACGGGGTGATGGCCCAGTCCTGGCCGGCGGCGTGGATCTCCTCCCACACCTGCTGACCGAACCAGGTCTCGACGTTGACCTCGAAGGCGAGCTCTCCGGAGAAGGAGATCCGGCACACCCGCGCCGGGATCCCCGAGGCGAGCGTCGTCTCGCGGAACGTCATGAACGGGAAGGCGTCGTTGCTGACGTCGAGCTCCGGAGCGATCCTCGCGATCACCTCGCGGGACTTCGGGCCGACGACGGCGACGGTGGCCCACTGCTCGGTGACCGAGGTGAAGCTGACGTCCAGGGTCGGCCACTCGGTCTGGTGCCACTCCTCGAGCCAGTCGAGGACCTTGGCGGCGCCGCCGGTGGTCGTCGTCATGAAGTAGCGGCCCTCGTCGATACGGAGCGTGACCCCGTCGTCGAACATCATCCCGTCGGGCGTGCACATGACGCCGTAGCGGGCGGATCCGGGGGCGAGCTTCTTGAAGGCGTTGGTGTAGATCCGGTTGAGGAACTCACCGGCCTCGCTCCCCCACACCTCGATCTTGCCCAGGGTGGTCGCGTCCATCATGCCGACGGACTCGCGGACCGCGGCGCACTCCCGGAGCACCGCCTCGTCCAGCGACTCGCCGTCCTGCGGGTAGTACCAGGGCCGCAGCCACTGGCCCACGATCTCCATCTCGGCACCCTGCGCGACGTGCCAGGGGTGGATCGAGGTCAGCCGGGCGGGGTCGAACAGGTCGCCCCGCTCGCGACCGGCGAGCGCGACGAACGGGATCGGAGCGTACGGCGCCCGGTACGTCGTCGTGCCGATCTCACCGGGGCTGCGCCCGTCGTTGAGGGCAGCCGCGATGACCCCGATGGCGTTGACCCCTGAGGTCTTGCCCTGGTCGTTGGCGGTGCTGATGGAGGTGTAGCGCTTGATGTGCTCGACGCTGCGCATCCCTGCGCCGGTCGCCCGGAGCACGTCGTGCACGGTCTGGTCGCGCTGGAAGTCGACGAAGTGGTCGACCAGGTCGTCCAGCGGGACACCGTCGTCGGCGGCGAGCCACAGCGCGCGGGTCGTACCGTCACCGGTCGCTGCCGGGAGCGGCCCGGCCGGGGCCTCGCTGACGAAGCCCGTGGCGAGCAGCGCCGTCGCCGCGGCATGCCGTCCTTCGGCGAGGCACGCGTCGAGGGTGTAGCTGCCGCGGGCCGATCCCACGATCTGCTGGCCGGCGACCTCGCCGTCGGGAACGAACCCGGCCAGGTCCTCGTCCCAGCGGACCTTGCCCTGCCGCTGGCTGTGCAGGTGGACGACCGGGCTCCAGCCACCGGCGACGGCGACGACGTCGCAGGCGATCTCTCGCCGCTCGCCGACCGCGGCACCACCGGCGTCGATGGCGGACACCGTCGCGGAGGTGACCCGCGGCTCGCCTGCGGTGTCGAGGACGGCTGCGCCGAGGACGACCTCGATGCCGGCCTCCTCGGCACGACGGGCGGCATCGGACCGCTCGGGGCGGGCGTCGACGACGGCCGCCACGGTGACTCCGGCGGCGGCCAGGTCGGCGGCGACCTCGTAGGCGCTGTCGTTCGTGGTGGCGAGCAGGACGTCGGAGCCCGCGGCCACGCCGTAGCGGTTCAGGTAGGTGCGGACGGCGGAGGCCAGCATCACGCCGGGGCGGTCGTTGTTGCCGAACACCAGGGGGCGCTCATGAGCACCGGTGGCGACGATGACCTGCTGAGCGCGGATGTGCCACAGGCGCTGTCGTGACAGACCGGCGAGCGCGGCCTTGGCAGACGCGTCGAGGTGGTCCAGCCGGCTCTCGAGGGCGATCACGTAGTTGGCGTCGTAGCTGCCGAAGGCGTTGGTCCGGGTGAGGACGGTGACCTCGGGGGCTGCCGCGAGCTCCGCGGTGACCTCACCCAGCCAGGTGTCACTGTCGGTGCCCTCGACGCCGAGGCCGCGGGCGGAGAGGAGCGATCCACCGAGCTCGGGCTGGTCGTCGACGAGGATCACCCGAGCGCCGGAGGCCGCGGCGGTGCGCGCCGCGGCGAGCCCCGTGGGGCCGGCGCCGATGACGAGGACGTCGGTGTGGACGTACTTCTTGTCATAGATCGCGGTGTCATTGCCCGGGTCGAGATCGCCGAGGCCGCTGAGGTAGTCGGCCCGGAGACCGTCGACGAGCTCGACGGTCGTGGCCGGAAGCATCGACTCGTCGACCGAGTCGCCGGGACGCCGCACCTTGACCAGCGCGTTGGACTCCTCGAGCCCGGCGGCGAGTACGCCACGGGGCCGCTGCCGATAGAGCGAGGGACCGCACTCGAGCACGCCGTTGGCGATCAGCGCCGAGGCGAGGGTGTCACCGGCGTGGCCGGCGTACTCCTGGCCGTCGACGCTGAAGGCGAGACGGGTCGATCGGTCGATGCGGCCGCCGTCCGTGAGGCGGTGGGACGTCGTGTTCACTGCGAGTCTCCATCCAGGGTGGGGCGTGGCTCGCCGTTCCGGTAGACGGCGGCGATGCGGTAGGTGACGGTGTCGCGAAGGACGTTGAACCACTTGCGGCAGCCGGAGCTGTGGACCCAGCGCTCGGCGAAGATGCCCTTGGTGTTCTCGCGGTAGAAGAGGTAGCGGCCCCACGCCTCGTCGCTGAGGGCGCTCGGGTCCTCCGGGTAGGGGACGTGGGCCTGACCGCCGTAGTGGAACTCGGTCTCGTCGCGGGCGCCGCAGTCGGGGCAGCTGATGAGGATCATCGTCGGCTCCTTTCAGTGGGCCACGGCGGCGGCGCCGTGCTCGTCGATGAGGGCACCGGTGCTGAATCGCTCGAGAGCGAACGGTGCGTTGTACTCGTGGGGCTCGTCGTGGGCGATCGTGTGCGCCAGCGTCCAGCCGGCACCCGGGGTGCCCTTGAAGCCGCCGGTCCCCCAGCCACAGTTCACGTAGAGCTGGTCGATCGGCGTCTTGCTCACCACCGGGGAGGCGTCCGGCGTGACATCGACGATGCCGCCCCAGGTCCGCAGCAGATGCGCACGGGCGAAGATCGGGAACAGCTCGACGGCCGCCGCCATCTGCTCCTCGATCACATGGAACCCGCCGCGCTGGCCGTAGCCGTTGTAGGCATCGACACCCGCGCCCATGACCAGCTCGCCCTTGTGGGCCTGGGAGACGTAGACGTGGACGTGGTTCGACATCACCACGGTGGGGTGGACCGGCTGGTGGAGCTCGGAGACGAGCGCCTGGAGCGGGTGCGACTGGATCGGCAGGTCGAACCCCGCCATCTCGGCCAGGACGCTGGAGTGCCCCGCCGCGCAGAGCGCGACCTTGCCGGCCGCGATCGTGCCGCGGCTGGTCCGTACGCCGACCACCCGGTTGCCGTCCTTGACGAAGCCGGTCACCTCGCAGTCCTGGATCAGGTCGACACCGAGCTCGTCGGCCTTGCGCGCGAACGCCCAGGCGACGTGGTCGTGCTTGGCGATGCCCGCGCGCGGCTGGTAGGTCGCGCCGAGGACCGGGTAGCGGATGTTGTCGCTGGTGTTGATGATCGGGCAGACCTCCTTCACCTGGTCCGCGTCGAGCCACTCCGCGTCGATCCCGTTGAGGCGGTTGGCCTCGCAGCGGCGCACCGAGTCGCGTACGTCCTGCAGCGTGTGAGCCAGGTTGAGCACGCCGCGCTGGCTGAAGAGGAAGTCGTAGTCGAGCTCGTCGGGGAGCACCTCCCACTGCTTGAGGGAGTGCTCGTAGATCGCCGCGGACTCGTCCCACAGGTAGTTGGACCGGATGATCGTCGTGTTCCGCGCCATGTTGCCGCCGGCGAGCCAGCCACGCTCGAGCACGGCGACGTTCGTGATGCCGTGGTTCTTCGCGAGGTAGTAGGCCGTGGCCAGGCCGTGCCCGCCGCCACCGATGATGACGACGTCGTAGGAGGACTTCGGCTCCGGGTTGCGCCAGAGGAAGTCGGGGTGCTCGGGCAGCAGGTCTGCCATCACTCGGCTCCGTTCGACTCGAGGAGGTGGGGGTAGAGCGGGTGCTTCTCGGCGAGGTTGGTGACCCGGGCGCGCAGCGCGTCGGCCGTCTCGTCGGTGAAGTCGTCCTTCAGCGCGGCCGCGATGATGTCGGCCACCTCGCCGAAGTCGGTGTCGCCGAACCCGCGGGTGGCGAGCGCGGGCGTGCCGATCCGCAGGCCGGAGGAGACCATCGGCGGGCGCGGGTCGAACGGGACCGCGTTGCGGTTCACGGTGATGCCGATGCGGTGGAGGCGGTCCTCGCCGTCCTGGCCGTTGAGCTCGGAGTCGCGCAGGTCGACCAGCACGAGATGGACGTCCGTGCCGCCGCTGACCACCGAGACTCCCGCGGCCGCGACGTCGTCGGCGAGCAGCCGCTCGGCGATGAGGCGGGCACCCCGCAGCGTACGCTCCTGGCGCTCGCGGAACTCCGGCTCCGCGGCGAGCTTGAAGGCGACCGCCTTGCCTGCGATGACGTGCTCGAGCGGTCCACCCTGCTGACCGGGGAAGACCGCGGAGTTGATCTTCTTGGCGATCGCCGCGTCGTTGGTGAGGATGACGCCGCCGCGCGGACCACCGAGGGTCTTGTGGGTCGTCGAGGTGACGACGTCGGCGAAGGGCACCGGGCTCGGGTGCAGGCCGGTCGCGACCAGGCCGGCGAAGTGGGCCATGTCGACCATGAGGCGGGCGCCGACCAGATCGGCGATCCGGCGGAACTCCGCGAAGTCGAGCTGGCGGGGGTAGGCGGACCAGCCGGCGACGATCAGCTTGGGCCGGTGCTCGAGGGCGAGGCGCTCGACCTCGGCCATGTCGATCAGGAAGTCCTCGCGGCTCACCTCGTAGGGAACGACCTGGTAGAGGCGGCCGGAGAAGTTGATCTTCATCCCGTGGGTGAGGTGGCCACCGTGGGCCAGCGAGAGGCCGAGGATGGTGTCGCCGGGCTCGAGGAGGGCGAACATCGCGGCGGCGTTCGCCTGGGCGCCCGAGTGCGGCTGCACGTTGGCGTACTCGGCGGAGAAGAGCGCCTTGAGGCGGTCGATCGCGAGCTGCTCGATGACGTCGACGTGCTCGCAGCCGCCGTAGTAGCGGCGGCCGGGGTAGCCCTCGGCGTACTTGTTGGTGAGAACCGATCCCTGAGCCTCCATGACGGCGGCGGGAGCGAAGTTCTCCGAGGCGATCATCTCCAGCGTCGTCTGCTGGCGGCTCAGCTCGGCATCGATCTGCGCACGGACCTCGGGATCGAGGTCCGCGAGCGAGGCGGTCAGGACGTCAACCACGATGAACTCCCAAACTCTTGAAGTACGATTGATATATCAGTTCCTGAGGACCAGTATGCTGTCTGACGAAGACACCTGTCAACGGTCCGGATCAGAAAGCGGTGACATGGAATGACCGACCTTCAGGCGCCCGCCCTGCCTGCGAGCAGCCCGGCGCTCAGCCCGGCGATCAGCCCCGTGACCTCGCTGGCGTACGCGGCCTATGAGCGCATCCGGGACCGGCTGATCATGCTCGACATCAGGCCGGGCGAGCCGATCAACGACGGCAGGCTCGCGGAGTCGCTCGGGTTCGGCCGCACCCCGGTGCGCGAGGCCCTCAAGCGCCTGGAGACCGATCATCTGGTCGTCTCCTACCCACGCCGGGGCACGTTCGCGACGGCCGTCGACGTGACCGAGCTGGGCGCGATCTCCGACCTGCGCCAGCAGCTCGAGCCGTTCGCCGCGAACCGGGCGGCGACGGCCGCCACCGAGCAGATGCGGGGCGAGCTGCGGGCCATGGCCGCGAGGGTGCGCGGGCTCGACGCATCGGGTGACAGCCGGCCCACGCTGATGCGGCTCGACATGTCGGTGCACCGGATGATCTACCGCGCCACCGGCAACAAGCACCTCGAGGACGTGCTGATCAGGTACGACAACCTGGCCACGCGGATCTGGTGCCTGGTCGTCGACAAGCTCCCCGACCTGGCCTCCCACATCTCCGAGCACGCCCAGCTCCTGGACGCGATCGCCGACGGCGACGCCGAGCGCGCCGAGCGGCTGACCCGTGAGCACATCGACAGCTTCGCGACCGAGGTCCGTCGCGTCCTCTGACCGCGTCGTTCGCACCATGCGATCGGGCGCCGGCCCACCCGGCCGGCGCCCGATCCACATCCGAAGGCTCAGCCGCGCAGGCGGCTCATGCTCGGGTCGAAGAGCGGCTCCGGAGTGACCGTGGCCGAGATCCGCTGACCGAAGTACTCGATCTCGACCTGGTCACCCTCACCGATCGCCGCCGGCAGGTAGGCATAGGCGATCGGCTTGCCGATCGTGAACCCGTACGCCGCGCTGGTGACGTAGCCGACCGCGGTCTCGCCCGACAGCACGGGCTCCTTCCCGAGCACCATGGACTTGCCGTCGTCGATGGTGAGGCAGCGCAGGCGGCGGGCCGAGGTCTCCACCGAGCGGCCCTCGAGCGCCGCCTTGCCCACGAAGTCCTCCTTGGCAGACTTGACCGCGAACCCGACGCCGGCTTCGTACGGGTCGTGCTCGGTGGTCATGTCGGCACCCCAGGACCGGTAGCCCTTCTCCAGCCGGAGCGCGCCGAACGCGGCCCGGCCGGCGGCGACGACGCCGTGCTCCTGGCCGGCGTTCCACAGGACGTCCCACAGCTTCTGGCCGTTCTCGGCGGAGGCGTAGATCTCCCAGCCGAGCTCGCCGACGTAGGACAGGCGCAGGGCCGTGACCGGGATCCCGCCGATCGTGGCCCGCTTGCCGCGGAAGTACTTCAGCCCGTCGTTGGTGAAGTCGTCGGTGCTGACCTTCGCGATCAGGTCCCGGGCCAGCGGGCCCCACAGGCCGATGCAGCAGGTGCCGCCGGTGGTGTCGCGGACGTGGGCGGCCAGCGACGGGTCCTCGGCGCGCAGCTTGCGGGCCTCCCGGCGCAGGTACGCCAGGTCGACCGTGCCGTTGGCGCCGACCTGGTAGAGCTCGTCCTCGAGCCGGGCGACGGTGATGTCGCTCTTGATCCCGCCCTGCTCGTCGAGGAACAGGGTGTAGGTCACCGCGCCGGGCTTCTTGGCCACGTCACCGGTGGTGAGCCGCTGCAGCAGCGTCTCGGCACCGGGGCCGGAGACCTCGAGGCGGCGCAGCGGCGTCATGTCGTACATGGCGACCGCGGTGCGGGTCTTCCACGCCTCGACCGCCGCGATCGGCGAGTGGTAGCGGGCCGACCAGTCATCGCGCGTCGGCGACTTCCACTCCTCCGGCAGCTGGTCCAGCAGGGCAGCGTTGGCCTCGTACCAGTGCGGGCGCTCCCAGGTCCCGGCCTCGAGGAAGAACGCACGGAGCTCGACCTGGCGGGCATGGAACGGGCTGACCCGGAGGTCGCGGGGCGACTCCTTGGGCTGCAGCGGGTGCAGGATGTCGTAGATCTCGACGAAGTTCTGCTGCGAGGTCTCGCTGACGTACGCCGGGGCCAGCTGCGTCTCCTCGAACCGGTTGAGCTCGAGGTCGGCAAGGTCGTGCTCCGACCGTCCGGTGGTCAGCACCTCGGCCAACGCCCGGGCGACGCCGGCGGAGTGCGTCACCCAGACGGCCTCGGCGACCCAGAAACCGTCGACGTCGCGGGACTCACCGACGAGCGAGCCGCCGTCGGGCGTGAAGGAGAAGATGCCGTTGAACGACGACTCCGCGATCTCCGCCTCCTGCAGGCACGGGAGCAGCTTGCGGCACTCGTCCCACGGGCCCGCGAAGTCCTCCGGCGTGAAGTCGAGGCGGGACGGCATGTTGTCGTGGTCGACGTGCTCCGGGGTCGGGCCGAGGTCGGAGGCGACGTACGGCATCGGCTTGTGGGCGTAGGAGCCAATCCCGTAGCCCTCGCCCCACTCGCGGAAGTAGAGGTCCTGGTCCTGGTGGCGCAGGATCGGCAGGCTCGCACCGTCGGGCTGGTCGTGCTTGCCGGCCAGGACCGGGACGGGCGTGGTCTTGATGAACTGGTGCGCCAGCGGGAGGAGCGGCACGTCGGTGCCCGCCATCTTCCCCACCTCGACACCCCAGAAGCCGGCGCAGGAGACGACGATGTCGGCCTCGACGACGCCGTTCGTGGTCTCGACACCGGTGACCCGGCCGCCCTCCTGGAGGACTCCGGTCACGGCGGTGTGCTCGAGGTAGGTGACCCCGGCCGCCCGCGTACGCTCGACGAGCAGGTCGACGGCACGGGCCGCCCGGGCCAGGCCGTCGGTGGGGATGTGCAGGCCGGCGAGGACCTGCGACTCGTCGATGTGCGGGTAGAGGTCCTTGCACTCGGCGGGGCCGACGACCCGGGCGTCGATCCCCCAGGACTTCGCGTAGCCGAGCTTGCGGTAGAGCTCGGCGACGCGGGCCTCGGTGGTCGCGACCTCGAGGCCGCCGACCTGGTTGAAGCAGCTCACGCCGTCCTTCTCCAGGCCCATGAACTTCTCGACGGTGTACTTGGCGAACAGGGTCATCGTCTTCGAAGGGTTGATCTGGAAGACGAGACCGGGAGCGTGAGAGGTCGAGCCGCCGGGCAGGTTGAGCGGGCCCTGTTCGACGACCGTGATGTCGGACCACCCGCGGGACACGAGTTCGTCCGCGAGGTTCGTGCCGACGATGCCGGCGCCGATGATGACTGTGCGGGGCGAGACGGTGCTGTTCGAGGATGGCATGAGCTTCTCCGTGGGTTCGGGTGGTGGTCAGCGGAAGACGACGGTGCTGGAGCCGTGCATGAGGACGCGGTGCTCGCAGTGCCAGCGGACGGCGCGCGAGAGCGCGAGGCACTCGGCGTCCTGGCCGACGTGAGCCAGAGCCTGGGGCGTGTAGGTGTGGTCGACCCGGTTGACCTCCTGCTCGATGATCGGGCCCTCGTCGAGGTCGGCGGTGACGTAGTGGGCGGTGGCGCCGACGAGCTTCACGCCCCGCGCGTGCGCCTGGTGGTAGGGCTTGGCGCCCTTGAAGCCGGGCAGGAACGAGTGGTGGATGTTGATCGCGCGTCCCTCGAGCTGGCGGCAGAGGCCGTCGGACAGGATCTGCATGTAGCGGGCGAGCACGACCAGGTCGATGTCGTACTCCTCGACCAGGTCGAGCATGCGCTGCTCGGCCTGCGGCTTGGTCTCCGGCGTAACCGGGATGTGGATGAACTCCAGGCCCGCCGCCTCCGCCATCGGGCGGAGGTCCTCGTGGTTGGAGGCCACGACCGCGATCTCGGCGTCCAGGGTCCCCCCGCGCCACCGGAAGATGAGGTCGTTGAGGCAGTGGCCGAACTTGGAGACCATCACCAGCAACCGCGGCTTGCGCTCGTCGTGGAACGTGTACGACATCCCGAACCGGTCCGCGATCGGCCCGAACGCGGCGGTGAGCTCATCGACGTCCGCGCCGTCGACCGCGGTGAACTCGGTCCGGAGGAAGAACAGCTCCCCCATCCGGTCGTCGTGCTGCTGGTGCTCGAGGATGTCGACGCCGCGGTCGTACAGGAAGCTCGTGACCGCCTGCATGATCCCCGGGCGCTCCTGGCAGGAGAGCGTGAGCACGTTGGTCGTCGCTGTCGGGACGGTCGCCACGGACGCAACAGCGGTCGAGCTTGGCGGACTGATGGTCATGCGGGGCTCCTGATTGCCGGGAATGATACACAACTCATATATCAGAATGATCGTAGAACGGCTCTCAGAGCGCCGTCAAGGGTTTCCGGCACGTCCGAACAGCCGGCTACGCCACGGCGAGGACGGCGCGCAGGAAGGTGTCGGACGAAAGGTGTCCGGAACGGCCCGTGCGGGCCCGAAGGGACATGCCCCTCGGACCCGCACGGAAGAGTCACCTCAGAGTTGGCTGATCACCGCCTTGGCGTCCCGCTGCAGCGCGGCACGCGCGTCGGCATCGGCGACGTTGAGCGGGCTGGCCGCCAGGTCGGCGTACTCCTGCAGCTGCGATCGCGCGGCGGCACGGCGCCCGGCAGCGGCGTGCTTGGCGGCTTGGCCGAGCCGCTTCTCCAGGACGCTCTCCCCGGCGCGCGTGATCTCGCCGGAGCGGGAGAGCCGCTCGGTCAGGGCGGTGAGCTCACTCAGCGAGGTGGTGGTCGTGAACGTCACCGTCCTCGTCGTCGCGCGTCCCGCCTTGTCGGTCGCGGTGACCTCGAGGGTGTGCGACCCGAGCGAGAGCCGCCACAGGGCGAGCTTGTCGCCGGCGACCGCGGCACCGTCCATGGTCGCGGCCACGGACCCGACACCGGAGGTGGCGTCGGTAGCGGACCATGACGCGTTCCCGGAGTTGCCGACCGTGGCGCCGTCGGAGACACCCTCGACCGCGACCTGCGGCGCGGTCTTGTCGATCCGCACCACGACCTGTCCGACCTCAGAGACGTTGCCACCGTTGTCGGTCGCGCGGTAGTGGACGGTCGTGACGCCTTCCGCGGACACCGTGAGCGGGTTGTTCGCGTTCTCCCAGGTCTGACCATCGTTGGTCGAGCGCTGCCGTGAGGCCAGGGTGCCGTTGTCGGTCGCGGCGACCGCCACCGACACGTTCCCCGTCCACCAGCCGTTCTGCCCGGTCGGCTGCGCCGGGTCGAGCGTCGCAGAGACCGTGGGCGGAGTGACGTCGGCGAAGCCGTCCCCGACGAACCTGATCCGGTCCAGGGTGACGCCGCCGGTGGAGGTCACGAACAGCTCACCGCTGCCCGATGGCGCTCCGGTCAGGTCGGACGTCGTCTCGGACCAGTCCGCGCTGTCGACGTCGAACGAGGCGAACGGTGTCGCGTCGGCCGACCCCGACCGCAGCTGCACGCTGCCGGTGCCACTGGCGCGCAGCTTCGCCGAGGTGATGCCGGCGAAGTTCACGGGCTTCCAGGAGAGCCAGTCGCCCGCATCGAGCGAGGTGACCTTCCGCAGGCCGCTCGCCGTGTCGTCCGGGGCGATCGCGACGCCCTCGGATGCGTCGGCCCACTCGGCCTCCTGCGACTTCGGGTTGAGGATCATCGACACCTCGGACCTGGCCGCCGGCACACCGTTGGCGCCGTTGTCGGTGTAGCCGATGACGACGACTCCGAAGATGTTCTCCGTCTCGCCGTGCTCGGTGGCGTCGGCGGGCGTCGGGATCGCGAACTGGCACCCCGTCCCCTGGCTGAGCGGGTGGGCGTGGACGTCGTGCCCGAGGCCGAACGTCCAGGTCACCCGGGAGCACACCGTCGCGCCCCCGTCCTCGGCGTCGTCGGTCGTCACCCGGAACGGCACCGCCTGGCCCCAGTCGAAGAAGCCGCCGTCGGCCGGCGTGGCCACCTCGATGCTCGGCGCGACGTTGCCCACGCTGATCGAGGTCGAGGTGATGCCGCGACGCCCCTCGGCGTCGGTGACGCGGAGCCGGGCGGTGTAGCGGCCGAGCTCGTCGTAGGTGTGCGACGTGGTCGCCCCGGTGGCGTCGAAGGTGCCGTCGCCGTCGAGGTCCCAGTCGTAGGTGAGCGCGCCGCCTTCGGGGTCGACCGAGCCCGAACCGTCGAACTCGACGGTCAGCGGTGCCGAGCTGCTGGAGATCGGGTCGGCGACGATGTCCGCGCGCGGCGCCTTGTTGCCGACGCTGTAGTCGATCCGATAGAGCCCGGCATCCGGGTTAGCACGGAAGAAGCCGTCACCGTAGTCGAGGACATAGAGCGACCCGTCCGGCCCGAACTCGATGTCGATCGGGCTGTCGGTGATCGGCTGCCGGTTCGTCTCGAGATCGATGTTGGGCAGGAACTGCTCGATGTGCGAGACCGGGCCACTGGGCCAGTCGACGGTGAACGCCGCCAGGTAGTCCTGGGAGAACTCGGCGAAGAACGCCTTGCCGTCCCAGTACTCGGGGAACTTCGTCGGCGAGGGGTTGTCCGCGTCGTAGTGGTACACCGGACCGCCCATCGGTCCCTGACCGCCCGCCGGGCTGAAGTCGGTCAGCTCGGGCCACGGCTGGTGGGTGTTGTTGTCGCCGTAGTAGAGGGTCGCGGCCTTGGCCGGCGGAACGGTCGGGAGTCCGGTGTTCCACCGTGAGTTGTTCTCCGCACCAGCGGCGCAGTCGAAGAAGTCCCTCGGCGTCGCCGTCTCGAAGTTCCACTCGTTGTAGTTGAAGTGGTCGCCGGTGCAGTAGGGCCAGCCGCCGTTGATCGGCTCGTCGATCGCGGTCGTCTGCCACTCGACGTACCCCATCGGGCCACGGTCCGCGTTCGGCGCCCCGGCGTCCGGGCCGTAGTCGCCCCAGCTCACCGAGCCCGTGGCGGCGTCGACATCCATCCGGAACGGGTTGCGCAGACCCATCGCGAAGATCTCCGGTCTCGTTCCCTCCGTGCCGGGGGCGAACAGGTTGCCCTCGGGGACGGTGTATGAGCCGTCCGCCTGGACCGCGACCCGCAGGATCTTGCCACGCAGGTCGTTCGTGTTGCCCGCACCGCGGCGGGAGTCGAAGCCGGGGTTGAAGCCGGGGGCGTCGTTGTTGGGGGCGTACCCGTTCGCGCCCGGGGCTCCTGCCGGGGTGTTGTCACCCGTGGCCAGGTAGAGGTTGCCCTGGTCGTCGAAGTCGACGTCACCGGCGACGTGGCAGCACTGACCGCGCTGGACCTCGACCTTGAGGATCACCTGCTCGGTGTCGAGATCCAGCCTGTCGGCGGACTCGTCCCACTTCACCCGGGTGAGCTGGTTGTAGCCCTTCCACTGGTCCCAGTAGGCCTCGGTCTGGCCGGCCGGCAGCGTGTTGGGGGCGGAGCCCGAAGGCGTGGTGGTCGGGTAGGGGCCGGTCATGGTGCGCGGCGCGTAGTAGAGGTAGACCCAGCCCGACTCCTCGAAGTCGGGGGCGAGGGTGACCGTCTGCAGGCCGTCCTCGGAGTTGTTGTACGTCGCGATCGTGTTGACCACGCGGGTCGTACCTGCGTCGGGATCGACGAGCCGGATGTCGCCGTTGCGCGCGGTGGTGAGCACGCGCCGGTCCGGCAGGACGGCCATGTCGATCGGCTCACCGGTGTCCTTGGTGAGCGTGACCTTCTCGTAGTTGGACCAGTCCAGGGCGAGGCCGGCCCCGGGCTCGGTGCCGTGGTCGACGCCGTCGTGAGCCGCCGCGGGCGTCGCGAGTGCGAGCCCGGAGGCGAGAACGAGTCCGAGCCCGGAGGTCACCGCGAGGAGTGATCTTCGGGCACGACGGCGGGAGACCCGACCGGCTGAGCTGTTTGTGGGCATGACGATTCCTTCGAGAACGAGGGCGGAAGATGCCGAAGAAGGGCGCGCGAGCACGCCGGTGGCCGGAGCGCGACCCGGTGAGGGCGCGCTCCGGCAGTTCGCGACGGGAGAGGTGGCGGCCGGTCAGCCGCGGAGCTCGTCCATGTTCTGGTAGCTCAGCTTGGCGAAGGCGAGGGACTGGCCGGGGTTCGCCGCACCGCCGGGCGCGGTGTCCTGCTCCCACATCGGGTTGTGGTAGCCCCGCGCCGGCATGTTGCCGAAGAAGGCCTGGTAGTCGATGTCGCCCTCCCCGAACGGCGCCATCACGTAGCCGTTGGCCTGCGTCTCGTCCTTCTTGCCGTCCTTGGCGTGGAAGAGCGGGAAGCGCATCGGTGCGGACCTGACGACCTCGAGCGGGTCGAAGCGGTCCTCGACGAGGCTGCCGTCAGGGGCGGTGTAGGTGTGGTGCTTGTACTGCGCGACGTGCGCCCAGTAGATGTCCATCTCCAGCGACACGTGGTGCGGGTCCGTGTTCGCCAGGAACCACTCCAGCCGGCGCACCCCAGACGACCGCGTCGGGCGGCCCAGCGCGTCGGCCGGTCCGCTGTCGAGGAGGAAACTGTACGCGACGTCGTGGTTGTGTGTGTAGAGCTTGAGCCCGTGTCCGGCCGCGCGCTCACCGAGGATGTTCCAGCGATCGGCTGCGGCCTGCCAGTCGGCCAGGTAGGCCGACCCGGTGGGATCGCTTCCGGTCCCGATGTGCCTCATCCCCAAGATGTTCGCGACCTCGCACGCCGCGTCGAAGGCGGCCAGGGACGCATCGGTGATCGTGGAGGGGACCGACCCGTGGTTCCCCTCGGCCTCGAGACCGTTGTCATCGAGCCACGTCCGCAGCAGACGTGCCCCCTCGACGTTGTTGACATTGCCGCCGGGCGCATTGGCGCTCTGGTTGAAGCCGGCGAACTCGATCTGCCGATAGCCGATCTTCGACAGCTCCTCGAAGACCGCCCTGAACCCCGAGGCGTACGGGCTGGTGGCCGGGTCGCGACTGATCGCGTCGCGCACCGTGTAGAGGATGATCCCGCGCCGCGGCCGCGGGATCAGCAGCGCGTTGCCGGCGGCGGCCGGCCCGGCGAGAGGCACGCCGCCGAGGGCGATTCCCGCCGCGGCCATGCCTGTGGTGGCCGCCAGCAGCTGGCGACGGTTGAGCCCGAGCTTGCGTGCGATAGCCGGAACCTCGTGGTTCGCGGCAGGGGTGGGACGGTTGCGCATCAGTGCTCCTTCGGGAGGGTGAAGCCAAGTGAGCCGCAACTGTGACCTGCGTCACGTTGTGCGATCGTCAACTTACGGTTTCAGTCAAGCGCCCGTCAATAGTTCTAATTCATCATGCGAAAGTTTGAAACTATCTTTCGAAAGTCCGGGGCTGCGCGGCGTACGAGGCGCGGGGTGAGGCATCGAACAGACCTGGCCCGCGCGGCGCCGAGCCAGAGGCCAGCGCCGTAGGCGAGGTCGTCGAGGCGGCGGCCGAGGAGGGTCGTGGGCCGGAGGTCGCTCTCGCGGGCCGCGACGGCGGCGTCGACGACGAGCGCGGCAAGCACCATGCGGCGCACGGTGCGGCTGAACAGGCAGGCGATCAGCGTGAGCGGCCACCAGTGGCGCAGCAGGAGGGCTGACTCCTGGCGCAGCGACCAGCCGAGGCCTCTCCCGGCGAGACGGGAGGCGAGGCCACGGCGGCCGGGGATGTCGGGGAGAGCCTCCGAGACGACGCGGCTGCCCCAGACCAGCGAGGCCAGCGCCGCGGGTGCCGACCACCAGCGGCAGGCGAGGATCGCGGCTCCGGCGGCGGCCATCGCCGGGGAGAGCACGGCCGGGGCGATCGCGTCCCCGTGGCGGCGGCCGAGCTCCGCGCCGCCGGAACCGTAGACGAGCTTGCGGCCGAGCCAGCCGCGGATCGTGCCGCGGACCTCGTGGAGCGCTTCGAGATCGGGCTGGTAGCGGACGACGTGACCGGCCTCGACCAGTCGCCAGACCAGGTCGACGTCCTCGCCGACACGGAGGTCGGCGGCGAAGCCACCGACCTCCCTCATCGTCGTCGTGCGGGCGACCAGGCAGGCCGACGGCAGCCACCCGACGGCCGCCCCCGGGCGGACCGAGCAGGCCCTCGCGCCGAGGGAGAGAGAGGAGGCGGCGACGTCGTGCCGTTCGAACCACGAGGGCCGCACCTTGTCGGTGTGTCCCCGCACCAGCGGCCCCGCCAGCGCGACCCGAGGGTCAGCGAGCTGGCCGGCCAGCTGCGCGAGCATCGCCGAGTCGGCGCTGACGTCGGAGTCGACGAAGGCGACGTACGGTGTGGTGACCCTGGCGAGGCCGGCGTTGCGGGCGCCGGCGGGTCCGCGGTTGTCGGCCAGCGCGAGGAGGGTGGCGCCGTGGCGGCGTACGACCTCCGCGACGGCGGCCGGGTCACGGGAGGCGTCGTCGACGACGATCACGTTGAGCCCGTCCCGGGCGACCAGGGCGGCCAGGCAGCGGTCGAGGTGCTCGGGGCGGTCGTGGGCCGGGACGACGACGGTGAGCTCGGCCGGGTCGACCGGCGTCAGGTCGTCGGGATCGGCGAGGTTGCCGTCGAGCAGGCGTCGGGCGACGAGGTCGGTGGCGGCGTCGCGGACCTGAACCCGCCTGTCGACCACCCGGCCGGCCGCGGCGGGCGCCAGGCGCATGGATCGCAACGGGGATCCGCCGACCAGCGACAACCCACCTTCAGGTGTCCGGAGGAGTCGTACGTCATCGCGGACCCGCACCGTGAAACCGTCCGGCAGCAGCGTCATCCGCCGAAGCCTCCGTCGGCCGCGACGTCCGATCCGTTGAGCGCGGCACCCGCACGGGAGCAGGCGTGGACGATGGTGGCGGCGACCTCGTCCGGGGTGAGCGGGCGGCGCAGGAGCTGGTGCCCGGCGAGGTCGTCCGGACCGACCGAGTAGAGGCCGGCGGTCGCGGCCAGCATCGCGGTGTCGGTCGATCCGGGCGAGACGGCGCAGGCGGTGACCCCGGTGCCGGCGAGGTCGGCGGCCAGGCCCTTCACCAGGCCGACCACGGCGTGCTTGGCGGCGTTGTAGGCGGCAAGATGGAACAGCCCGTGCGAGCCCGCGGCGGAGGCGATCGCGACGAACCGGCACCCGCTGGGGTCGGGGCCGGCGAGCATCGCCGGGACGACCGCGGCCGCGGTGTTCCAGACCCCGACGACGTCGATCTGCCACTGCAGGTAGAGCGAGGTGTCCTCCCACAGCGGACGGCCGCCGGCGATCACCGCGGCGGCCGCCACCGCGATGTCGAGCCGTCCCCACCGCTGAGTCGCGGCGCCGACCGCGGCGGTCAGCGCCTCCGGGTCGCGTACGTCCCCGACGACCGGTTCGACCCAGCCGGCCGGAAGCGAGGCGACGAGGGCGTCGAGATCGGCCTTCGTGGCCTGCGGGTAGCCGGCCGGCGAGTCCTCACCGGCGCACCAGTCGAGCGCGACGACGCGTACGCCCTCGGCCACCAGGCCTCGGACGGTGGCGGCGCCGATGCCGCGAGCCGCGCCGGTCACCAGCGCCACCCGGGTCGTCGCCTCGGCTGCGGTCGCGCCGGGTCTCATCGGGTGACCGCTCCGATCTGAAGACGGTCGTAGGCGGCGAAGACCATCTCGGCGAGGATCCGCTTCCCGACCTCCGCGCTCGCACCTGTCGGGTCGCCGAGGACTCCGTTGGCCGAGACCGCCTCGACTCCCCCGGCCCGCATCCGCGGGAGCAGCTCGCGCAGCGGACGGGTGTTGCCGGGGGCGGCGTTCCGCAGCCGAACCCGCTCGGGAGCCAGGTGCAGCATCAGCGAGGTCTCGGTGAGCCCGGCGTGCGGGTCGGCGTACGGCACCTGGCACGGGACCCAGCTGACGTCGCGGCCTTCGCCGCGAAGGGTCCTGACCCCGGCGTCGAGCCCGTCGAGGTTGCCTCCGTGCGCGTTGACGAAGACCACCCGGGAGGCCCAGGTGGTCAGGGACCGGCCGAGCTCGACGACCAGGGAGGTCAGCGCGTCGGTGCCGATCGAGATGGTGCCGGGGAAGGACTGGTGCTCCCCGCTGGCACCGACCGGCACCGCCGGCGCTACGGAGGCGCCGATGAGCGGGGCGAGCTCGTCGGCCACCGCGGTCGCGATCACCGTGTCGACGTCGAGCGGCAGGTGCGGGCCGTGCTGCTCGGTGGAGCCCAGCGGCACCAGGACGGTGCCGCCGGGCACGATCTCCGGCCACGGGCGGTCGGCGAGGCTCACGGTCAGTCCGCTGTTTCAGGGCCGAGGGCGAGCTCGAAGCCGTCGGGGATCACCAGGTCCTGCGGGGTGAGCTCGTGGATGGAGGCCTTGCCCATGCCCAGGACCGCCGAGTCGAGGCCGTTGCGGAGGATGTCGAGGACGTTCTCGACGCCCGCCTGGCCGTTGGCACCCAGGCCCCACAGGTAGGCACGGCCGATCATCACCGCGCGGGCGCCCAGGGCGAGCGCCTTGGCGACGTCGGAGCCGCGGCGTACGCCACCGTCGAGGAGCACCTCGATCTGGTCGCCGACCGCGGTGGCGATCGGAGGCAGCACCCGGATGGTGGCCGGGGTGCCGTCGAGGTTGTTGCCGCCGTGGTTGGAGACCGAGATCGCGTCCACGCCCGCATCCACCGCGCGCAGCGCGTCGTCGACGCGGCACACGCCCTTGAGCATGAACGCCTTGCCGTCGGTGATCTCCTTCCAGGTCGCCACCATCCAGGCCACGTCGTCCCACGACGGCGGCGGCGTGGTCATCCACTCGTAATAGGCACCGAAGAAGGTGGGCGGCTCCCCCAGGCTGCCGTCGTCGGCGATCGGCGCCAGGTTGGGGGCGGTCAGGTCGGGGATGCCCCCGCTGCGGGCGTACGCCGCCATCCACCTGCCCCGGCTCATCACCTGCGGCGCGAACCTGAGCATCGCGGAGAGGTCGACCTTCTCCGGGATCTCCGGGCTGCCCCAGTCGCGGCCCATGGAGAAGGACCAGTCGAGGGTGGCGATCAGTGCCTTGGCCCCGGCCGCGTGGGCGCGGCGCATCCGGCGGACCATCACGTCGCGGTCACCGGTCCAGTACATCTGGAAGAACGTCGCCGCGTTGGCCTCCACGACCTCCTCGACCGACTTCGAGGCGAAGTTGGACAGCCCCATCACCGTGCCCCGGGCCGCCGCCGCCCGCGCGACCGCGACCTCACCGTCGGGATGCACGGCCTGTACGCCGGTGGGCGAGATGATCACCGGGAACCCGATCTCCTGGCCCAGCACGGTGGTCGACAGCTCGCGCTTGTCGTGATGGCCGGCCACGTGCGGCGCGAGCCCGAGGTCGGCGAACGCCTGTTGGTTGTCCGCGATCGTCTGGCCGCGCTCGGAGCCGGCCAGCAGCGCGGCGTAGACCGGCTTCGGCAGCCGCTTGCGGGCGCGCTCCTGCGCCACCGCGACGGACTCGAACCACGGATTCTGCTTCCAGGGGTTCTTCCAGGCCATGTCAGTTTCTCGCTTCTGTCTTGAGAGGTTCAGTTCGGGGCGAAGCCGGCCAGCGGCGACTCCGCGCACGCACTCACCGGCGGGGCAAGCTCGGAGTCCGGACGCCGCCGGGAGAGCGTCAGCAGCACGGGTGCGTTACGGCTGGGGGCGATGCGGGAGTGGTCCTGGCTTCCTGCGGGGATCGTTCGGGCCCCGGCGAGCGCGGACTCGCCGTAGCCCTGGACACACTCCGGGTCCGGCCCGTCCAGCGGCAGGCCGGTGAAGAACTTCGCGGCCATGCAGCCACCGCGACACGAGTCGTAGTGGGCACAGCCCGAGCAGGCGCCACCGGTCTGCGGCTCGCGCAGCTCCTGGAAGAGCGCCGAGGTCTTCCACACTCTGTCGAAGCCGCCGTCGGTGAGCAGGTTGCCGGCCAGGAACTGGTCGTGAATGGCGAAGGGGCAGGCGTAGACGTCGCCGACGGGGTCGATCAGGCACACCACGCGCCCGGCGCCGCACAGGTTCAGACCAGGCAGTGCACCGCTGCCGTCCTCCGGGCCGAAGGCAGCCAGGTGGAAGAAGGAGTCACCGGTGAGCACGTCGTCGCCGTTGGCGACGAGCCACTCGTAGAGCTCGCGCTGCTGCTCGGGGAGCGGATGGAGCTCGTCCCACACGTCCGCGCCGCGACCCGACGGTCGCAGCCGGGTCAGCCGCAGCGTCGCCCCGAAGCGGTCGGCGATCGCCTTGAAGTCGTCGAGCTGTCCGATGTTCTCCCGGGTGCAGACCACGCTGAGCTTGGCGTCGCGGAAACCCGCCTCGTGCAGGTTGCGCAGCGCAGTGATCGCGGTGTCGTAGGACCCGGTCCCACGCACCCGGTCGTTGACCTCGGCGGTGGCGCCATCGAGCGAGATCTGGACGTCCACGTAGTCGCTGCCCGCCAGCCACCGCGCCCGCTCCGGGGTGAGGCGGACGCCGTTGGTCGAGAACTTCACCCCTACGTCGTGGGCGACGGCATATTCGACCAGGTGCCAGAAGTCGGGACGTACGGTCGGCTCGCCGCCACCGATGTTCACGTAGAAGACCTGCATCCGCTGCAGCTCGTCGATCACCGCCTCGCACTGCTCGGTGCTCAGCTCGCGCGGGTCACGCCGGCCGCTGCTCGAGAGGCAGTGCGCACACTCCAGGTTGCACGCGTAGGTCAGCTCCCAGGTCAGGCAGATCGGCGCATCCAGGCCGAGCTCGAAGTTCTCCACCAGCTTCATCGTCTCGCTCCTCTACTCAGCAGGTCGGATCATGTCGGTCCGGGCCAGGCCGGAGAGCGCAGCGACGTACGCAGCGTGCTGGCCCTCCGGCACTCCCGATGCCACGAGCGCACCGCGCACGTCCGGGTGCGACCCGAGGGCGCGCACCACCGCCACCAGCTCGGGACGCTTGAGGAAGGTCAGCTTCCGGTTCCCGAAGTGGTAGGCCAGCGCCCCGAACGGCTCCGGCCGCAGCGCCACCGACGGCGACAGCGTCCACGCGCTGTCCAGGCTCACGGCGGCCATGCTCACGGCGGCCATGCTCACGGCAGTCATGATCAGTAGACGCCGCACATGCCGTCGATCGAGACCTCCTCGATCAACGACTCCTCGGTCAGGGCCTCGTCCACGACCTGGTCGGTCTCCTCAGGGTTCATGACAGCTCTCCTTCATCTCGGTTGAACGTGACTCACAACACATTAATGACACTCAAGGTCAAAAAGATAGGGGTGCGCGGGAACAAGCGATTCTTTTGCCCGGACGGCTGCGGTAGATTGCGGCAGGTGCCCACCAGCCCCGCCCCCACGACGCGGCGCTCGCTGCGCGGACGACCGGCCGCGACCTCGCACGCGGAGATCGAGCAGGCCGCCTTCCAGCTCTTCGTGACCCGGGGCTTCGAGGCCACCACCCTCGACGACATCGGCGAGGCGATCGGGGTCGGCAGGCGCACCATCACCCGCTACTACCCCTCCAAGAACGACATCCCCTGGGGTCAGTTCGACCGCACCCTCGACGGCTTCCGCGAGATCCTGCGCGCCACGCCCACCGACCTCCCGCTGCCGGAGGCGGTCCATCGGGCCGTGCTCGCCTTCAACGACTTCCCCACCGACGCCAGCCCCAGCCACCGCGACCGGATGCGGCTGATCCTGACCACCCCGGCGCTGCAGGCCCACTCGGTGCTCCGCTACGCGAGCTGGCGCGAGGTCATCGCCGAGTACGTCGCCGACCGCACCGGCACCCGGCCCGACGACCTGCTCCCCCAGACCGTCGGCCAGGTCTCGCTGGCGCTCGCGCTGACCGCCTACCAGGCGTGGCTCGCCGACGAGAGCTCCTCGCTCCCCCGGCTGCTCGACACCACGATGGCTCATCTGCGCTCCTACCTCGCGACCTGAGGCCGACGACAGCACCCGCGCAGACCACGACGGTGTCGGCCTCGATGGTTCGGGATACCCGTCGGCGATTCGGTAAAGCCATGCAAGAATCTAATGTGATGCGGTTATCGCGGGACCGCAGGACCAAGGAGGGCCCCGTGGCACGACCGAGCACACCGCTGATCAGTCGAGAGGCGACCATCAAGGCCGCCCTGGAGATCATCGACGGAGACGGCATCGATGCCCTGAGCCTGCCGCGGCTGGCCCGCGAGCTCAACGTGAAAGCGCCCTCGCTCTACCACCACTTCAGCGACAAGGACGAGATCCTCGCCGCAGTGGCCCACGCGATCGTCGCCAAGACCCCGCTGCCCCGCAAGCCCGGCCAGAACGACTGGGCGGAGTGGTTCACCCAGCTCGCCCTGAACTTCCGCGCCTCGGTGCTGCGACACCGCAACGCCGCCCCGATCCTGCTCCGGTTCATGCCGCGCGACCTGCTCACCGAGATGTACGAGCAGGCCGCCACCTACCTGAGCGAGTGCGGGGTGCCGGTCGAGCTCCACGTACAGATCCTCGACGGCCTGGAGAAGGTCTCGCTCGGTGCCGCGATCGCCGAGGCGATGCGGCCACCCTCGCGCGCCCGGGTCCGCTTCGAGCACGCCGACCCCGAGCGGTTCCCGGCCCTCACCGCCGCCGGCGCCGCGAACCAGCTCAACACCAAGCAGATCTTCGAGCACACCGTACGCAGCTACCTCCTCGGCATCGCCCACTTCGGGAACATCGACTCCTCCGGCACCGACGCACCCGCATCGAACGCCGACGTCGCCCGGACTGCCTGACCTCACGGCGAAGCCGGCGCCCGAAGGGCGTCGTCTCGACAAGCTCAAATACATCGCCCTGACGCCGGGACAGATCGAGAAGACCCTCCCGAACAGGGTCGGCGACCCACGCCCCCAGAAGACCCAGTTCTCAACAGACTCGAAGTCCCACACCGGCCCGGAAGCGTCCGAGGTGTGATGCCTGATCATGGGAGAACCCGTACGGCCTTGGGTCTATCCAACGGCTTTAGGCAGCCGAAGGTGTCGGCCCGGCCGGTGGGGCCGGGCCGCCTTCACCGCTGTCGCGGTCGCCTCAGGCGAGGTCGGCGAGCCGACCGATGGTCGTCGTCCGGGTCGCGATCCCCCACCGCCCGTCGACCCGGGTGTAGGTGTCGACGTAGCGGCCGACGGCGTGCTTGGCCCGGCCGTCGTTGTCGACGAGCACTGCGTGGACCGTCGACTCGCCGGTCGCGGTGTCGCCGTCGATGGCGATCGAGATGCTGCCGAAGACGTGGAACATCTGCGCGAAGGCGTCCCAGAAGCCCCCCAGGCCGGCGAGGATCGCCTCGATCCCGGTCAGCTCGGTCCCGTCGAGGTCCCAGCGGGCGTCGTCGTGCCACACCGCGGCGAAGCGGTCGCGGTCACGAAGGTCGGCGCCGTGGGCGTACTCGGCGATCAGGTTCTCGATGGCGTGGCGCGCGAGGGCGACCTCGTTCGTCGCACCGATCGCTTCGGTCGTGTTCTGCGGGGTTGTGGTCATCGTCGTTCCTCAGCTGCCGGCGTGCGGGGTGGGGAGAGGGTGAGGACACGGAGCCGCGCCTCGCGGACCTCCTGGGCGCGGCCGCTCATCCGCTCGGGCGTCCAGGTCATGCCGTCGTCGAGCTGCACCCGCGGCACGTGGCCGACGACGCGGCCGACGTGCTCGTCGATCTGCTCGGTGAGCTGACCGAGCATCATGCAGGACGGGGTCGTGAGCGAGAGGCGGACGACGACCCGTCCGTCATCGTCGGTGGCGACGCCGTCCACGAGACCCATGTCGACGATGTCGAACGGTGTCTGGGCCGCGACGCTGCACGGGTCGACGACGTTACGCAGGGCGTCGAGCACCTGCTCCTCGAGGCTCATGACTGCGCCACCACCGGAGTGCGGCTCGTCGACCACGGCGCGGACGCACCACCGGCCGCGCGCTTCCGGGCGAAGTCGTCGTCCGCAGTGTCCTCACGCAGCTGCGCGAGGTCGAGGCCCATCGTCGTGGCGTAGTTCCCGGCCAGGATCTTGGCCTTGTGCTCGTCGGTGATCTGCGAGACCGGGGCGAACTGGCCGGCCCGCTCGAGGTCGGCCTCGGGGAACTGGAACGCTTCGAACGCCTCGAGACAGGGGCGGGCGTGGTATGCCATGTGGCCGGTGCCCCACCACATCCGGTCGTAGATGTGGTCACCGACGGCGACGGCCATGTCGAGCACCGCCCGGGAGAACTGCTCGGGACGCTTGGCGCAGATGATGTTGAGGGTCTCCAGGTTGATGAAGACGTTGGGGAAGCGTGCCAGCAGCCAGGCCGTCTCCTCACAGAAGGCGACCCCGCCGTGGACGATCTCGAAGTTGAGGTCCGGGTGGTCGCCGGCGGCGCCGTCGATGTCGCCGAGCTTGTAGGGGTCCATCGGGACCGGGCCCAGCGGCACCGCCTTGTGGACCGCTACCGTGCCGATCCCGAGCTGCTTGGCCTTCTCGTAGAGCGGGTAGACGATCGACTCGTCGTCCATCCGGAAGCTCCGGTGCTTGCCCTCGGCCGTCCAGGACGAGGGATAGAGCTTGAGCCCGATCGGGTCGAGGAGCTCGGCCTGGCGCTCGAGCTCGTCGATGGCCGCCTGGCCGGCCATGGGGTCCACCGTCGCATAGCTGCGGAATCGGGTCGGGTGCTTCTTCAGTACCTCGGCGGCCTTCTCGACCGAGACGAGACCGTCCTTGTAGGCGCCGATGGGGACCGGGTGGTAGATCGCGAAGTCGGTGTCGGACTCGAGGAACAGCGTCGAGGCGGTCTCGTCGACGTCCCAGTCGCGGACGTACTGGTCCCAGCCCAGCTCGTACTCCGGCCCGGAGCCGGCGACGACCCCGAAGATCATCCCGGTGATGCCCTCGGCGTGCCGCGGGACCGCGTGGTTGGCGGGATCGAGGTTGTAGGAGTGGACCACCGCGTCGATCACATACTTGCCGTTGAGCATTCGAGGCTCCCGTCTGATTGGCCGGCGCATCCGGTTGCGTCGGCGATACCGCGAGTCTGGTTCGGGCTCGGGGCGGGGCGCTGTCCCCCTGCGGGGTCAAGACGTGACGGTCGTCACTAAAGATCGACTAGCATCGCACCATCCCGCACGACGGGGTGAGGAGGTGACCGCAATGACGGAGCGTGCAAGCCTGGGTGCGTACCGGAGGGCGTTCGACGTGCTCGAACGAGTCGACGGCGTCTCCGACGTCTCCGGCTTCAAGGGCCGGCTGACCGAGGCGCTCTGCCAGGTCTATGGCGTACGCTCGGCGACCTTCTTCGTCGGACGCTCCGCCGGTCTGGCGTGCTTCGATCCCGACCCGGTCGTCGAGGGCATCACCCGACGGATGCTGCCCGAATACCAGGCTCAGTGGCGCAACCACGACATCTTCGCCAGTCCCGGCGCCCTGCGCGACCTCAACGAGACCCGGGTCGCCTCGCTGTCCGAGCTGGCCAGGCTCCACGGCCCGGCGCGCAGCTACGTGTCCGACTACCTGCTGCGCCACGGTATTCGCAGCGCCACTGCGATGTACCTCAGGCTCAAGGACGGCAACAAGGCACTGGTCGGCCTGTTCGACCCCCAGGAGGACCGGCTTCGCCGCGAGCACCTGGTCTCGCTCCGCCTCCTGGTCGGCCCGCTCAACCAGATCGCCCACACGCTGCCGAGCGACGACCTCGGCCCTGCCGCCACCCTGACCGACCTCTCGCCGCGGCAGCGGGAGGTGGCCCTGCTGGTGGGCCAGGGCCTCGACAACACCGAGATCGCCGAGGTCCTCCATCTGACTCCCGCGAGCGTGAAGAAGTACGTCACCAGGATCCTGGCCGTCTCCGGCCTCACCACCCGCACCCAGCTGGCGCTGCACGCCACCCGCGAGCTCTGAGCCACCCGGATGCGCCGGTCACTCCGGCGCATCCGGGTGGCTGCTGGTCAGGCCATGGCGATCAGGCGAGCCGCTCGATGATCGTGGCGTTGGCCATCCCGCCGCCCTCGCACATGGTCTGGAGCCCGTATCGACCGCCGGTCGCCTCCAGGTGGTTGAGCATCGTGGCGAGCAGGCGCGTGCCGGACCCACCCAACGGGTGGCCCAGCGCGATGGCGCCCCCTCGGGGATTGAGCTTTGCCGGATCTGCGTCGAACTCCGCTGCCCACGCGAGGGGAACGGGCGCGAATGCCTCGTTGACCTCGAAGGCGTCGATCTGATCGATCCTCAAGCCGGCGCGCGTGAGGATCCTGGTGGTCGCCGGGATCGGGCCGGTGAGCATGATCTCGGGGTCCGAGCCGACGACGCTGAAGTCGACGAATCGGGCTCGCGGCTTCAGTCCGAGCTCGAGGGCCTTCGCCTCACTCATGATCAGGGCCGCGCTGGCGCCGTCTGTCAGCGGCGAGGAGTTCCCGGGGGTGATGCACCAGGAGATCTCTGGGTAGCGAGCGGCGATGTCGTCGTCCTGGAACGACGGGGCCAGACCCGCGAGTCCCTCGGCGGTCGTCGAGGACCTGACGGTCTCGTCGACGATGTGCTGGCTTCCGTCCGGCAGGGTCACCGGCACGATCTCGTCGTTGAAGTCCCCTGCCTCGGCGTGGAAGGCGGCGCGGCGGTGCGACTCGGCCGCGAACGCATCGAGGGCGTCGCGGTCGAGCTTCCAACGGGCAGCGATCAGCTCTCCCCCGATGCCCTGGTTGGGTAGAGACGGGAACCTGGCGCGCAGCGGCTCCTGAGGTCGGCCGCCGCCGGCTGAGGAGAACATCGGGACTCGGCTCATCGATTCGACGCCACCCGCGATCACGATGTCGTAGGCCCCCGCTATGACGCCCTGGGCGGCGAAGTGCACCGCTTGCTGGGACGAGCCGCACTGACGGTCGATGGTGGTGCCGGGCACCTCGACGGGAAGCCCTGCGGTCAGTGCGGCCACCCTGGCGATGTTGAGCGCCTGGTCAGCGGCTTGGGTGACGCAGCCGGCGATGACGTCGTCGATGACGGCCGGGTCGAGCATGTTCCTGGTCACCAGGGCGTCGAGAACGGTGGCGAGCAGATCGACGGGGTGAACACCTGACAGCGCCCCTCCCGGTTTGCCCTTGCCGGAAGCGGTACGGACGACGTCGACGATGACTGCGGTGGTCATGAGGCTGTTCTCTCCTTGGCTGTCAGGTCAGCGGGGGGCCATGCGAAGGGCGCCGTCCATGCGGACGGTCTCACCGTTGAGGTAGTCGTGCTCGATCAGGAACAGGACGAGCTGTGCGAACTCGGCGGGTTCGGCCAGTCGCTTCGGGAAGGGGATGCCATCGGCGAGGCCCGCTCGGAACTCCTCGCTGACGGTGGCGAGCATCGGAGTCTCGACGATGCCCGGGGCGACGGTGTTGACCCGGATTCCGTGCTGGGCCAGGTCGCGAGCCGCGGGGAGGGTCAGGCCGACGACTCCACCTTTGGACGAGGCGTACGCGGCTTGGCCGATCTGGCCCTCGTAGGCCGCGACCGATGCGGTGTTGACGACTACTCCACGCTGACCGTGCTCGAGCGGCGCTGTCTGCGCCATGGCCTCGGCGGCCAGGGCGAGCAGGTTGAACGTCCCGACGAGGTTGACCTGGATGACCTTGGCGTACAGGGCGAGGTCGTGGGCTCCCTTTTTGCCGAGGATGCGTGCCGACGGACCGATGCCCGCACAGTTGACCGCCACGCGTAGCGGTGCCGCCTCGGCGGCCGTGGCGACTGCGCGCCCGACCTCCTCCGGGTTGGTGACGTCGGTCTGGACGTAGGTGACGTTCTCGACCGGTGGTGCGCTCGAGACGTCGAGGTCCAGCCCGAACACGCGGGTTCCGCGGGCGGCCAGTGCTGCTGCCGTGGCCTGGCCGAGACCAGAGGCGGCTCCGGTCACGATCGACGAGGTGCCGTCGAGCTGCATGTGTTGCTCCGTTTCTTGGGATCTGTTCGTGGAGAGGCTTGGCTCGGGTCAGCGACGCAGGTCGCGACCGATCACCAGGCGCTGGATCTGGTTGGTGCCCTCGAAGATCTGCATCACCTTGGCTTCGCGCATGTACCGCTCCACGGGGAAGTCGCGGGTGTAGCCGGCGCCGCCGAGCACCTGGACGGCGTCAGTGGTCACACGCATGGCGTTGTCGGTGCACACGAGCTTGGCGATGGAGGCTTGGCGGCTGAACGGCCGGTTGGCATCGCGAAGCCGCGCCGCGTGCAGGTACGTCGCTCGGGCGGAGTCGACGGCGGCGGCCATGTCTGCCAGGAGGAACATGAGCCCCTGGTGGTCGATGATGGACTTGCCGAAGGCCCCGCGGTGCTTCGCGTAGTCGATCGCCGCGTCCAGTGCCCCCTGCGCCACGCCGGTCGCCACGGCTGCGATGCCCAGCCGGCCGGAGTCCAGGCCGGCGAGTGCGATCGGTAGCCCATCGCCCTCAGCACCCAGGCGACGCTCGGCCGGCACCCGGACGTCGTCGAAGAGCATCGTCGCGGTGGTCGAGCTCATCAAGCCCATCTTGGACTCCGGCACGTCGGCGGACAGACCGTCGCTCTCGGCGGGGACGAGGAAGCAGGAGATTCCCCGTCCACCGTCGTCCGAGGTCCGGGCCATCACCTTGTAGAAGTCGGCCTGGCCGCCATGGGTCGTCCACGCCTTGGCGCCGCTGATCACATAGTCCGCACCATCGCGCACCGCCTTGGTGCGCATGGCCGCGGGGTCAGAGCCCGCATGCGCCTCCGAGAGACAGTAGGCACCGAGAAGCTCACCGGAAAGCATGTCGGGAAGCCATGTCTGCTTCTGCTCCTCGGTTCCAGCGTGGAACAGCCCGAAGCAGCTGAGTGCGTGGACGCTGGTGCCGACCCCTACCGCGGCCCAGGCGGAGGCGATCTCCTCCAGAACCTGGAGGTAGACCTCATACGGTTGTCCGCCGCCTCCGTACTCCTCCGGGTACGGAAGGCTCAGCAGGCCGGCGCGGCCGAGGGTTCGAAAGATGTCACGGGGGAAGGTGGCGCTCCGCTCCGCCTCATCGACGGCGCCTCGTAGCTCCTTGTCGACGATCGCACGCGTCAGCTCGATGAGGTCGGCCGACTCCTCGGTCGGCATGAGGCGGTCAACGGGCATGGCCGGCTCCTACTGGGTTCTCCGGGAAGATCGGCACTCTCTTCTCGATGAAGGCGCGCACACCCTCACGTCCGTCCGGGCTTCCCGCACGCGAGCGGATCGAGGCCGTCTCGCTGCGCAGGGTCGCCTCGGCTCCTGGCATGGCGCTGTCCCGGATCAGCCGCTTGGTCGACACCAGGGCGGCGCGGGATCCCGAGGTGAGGCTGCAGACGACCTTGTCGACCGCGGCGTCCATCTCTTCGTCCGGATGCACCTGTGTCACGAGACCGCCCTGGTGGGCCTCGTCGGCGGTCAAGGTCGGGTTGAGCAGGGCCAGCCCCAGAGCACGATGGAGCCCGAGGGAGGCGTGGAGCAGTGCACCACCACCGTCCGGCGTCAGCCCGACCCCCGTGTAGGCCATCACGAAGCGCGCCGACCGCGCCGCGATGACGAGATCGGCGGCTGCGGCCAGTGACAGCCCTGCCCCTGCGGCGACGCCACGGACCACCGCGACCACGATCGCGTCGAGTCGATGGAGCTCGCTGACGACCCGGTGCAGGCTCTCGGCGAGGTCGTCGATGAGACGGTCGGGCGCGTCAGCGGCGGCGAACGCGTGCAAGTCTCCACCGACGCTGAAGGCAGCGGCAGCAGACTCGAGGACGACGACAGCGACGTCGGCTTCGCGGATCTCCCGCACCGCCTCGGCCAGCCCGTCGACCATCGCCTGGTCGATCGGGTTGCCACGCTGGACGTCTTGAAGGCAGACCCGTGCGAAACCGCCGCTGACCGAGCAGGACACCGGGGTCACGACCGGCTCCCGAGCGGCTCGAGGAACAGGTCTTCCGCCAACGGCCCGTCGCCGGGGACGGCACGGTATCGATCCAGGTCTGCCACCCCGGACTCGGACACGACGTCCTCGTCGATGAGGAAGTTGCCCGTGAACGCTCGCGGGTCCTTGGTCAGGATCGCGTACGCCGCATCCGCCATGATCTCGGGGGTGCGGGAGCGACGCATCGTCTCGTCGCCGCCGTGGATGTTGGCGATCGCAGCCGTCGCGATCGTGGTGCGTGGCCACAGTGAGTTGACCCCCACCCCAGCCTCGCGCAGCTCTTCGGCGAGCCCCAGGGTGGTCAGGCTCATCCCGTACTTCGCCATCGTGTACGCCAGGTACGCCCCGGCCCACCGCGGACGTAGGTCGAGCGGCGGCGAGAGAGTCAAGATGTGTGGCCAGGGGCTGCGCTCGAGAGCGGGAAGGGCCAGCTTGCTGAGCAGGAAGGTCCCTCTCGCGTTGATGTCCTGCATGAGGTCGTAGGACTTCATGGTGATCTCGGCCGTTGGCCGCAGGTCCAGCGCCGAGGCGTTGTTGACGACGATGTCGATGCCGCCGAATCGGTCGACTGCCGAGTCGATCGCTCGCTGGACATCGCCGTCGTCACGGACATCACCGACAACCGCAAGGCCCTGTCCGCCGGCGTTCTCGACGGCGCGGACGGATTCGCCGAGGGTGCCGGGCAGCTTCGGGTGTGGTGCTGCGGTCTTGGCCAGCATCACGATGTTCGCGCCGTCGCGGGCCGCACGTAGCGCGATCGCCAACCCGATGCCGCGGCTTCCTCCCGACATCACGATGGTCCTGCCGTTCAGCGTGGTGCTCATCGAGCCTCCTTCTTGTCTGCCGGAGCTTCGGCCGGTGCCATGGGGCTGCCACGGCGGAGCTCCTCGCGGGCGATGGTTCGTCGGTGCACGGCATCGGGACCGTCGACGATGCGTAGGATCCGGGCCCACGCGTAGAAGTAGGCCAGCGGCGTGTCCTCGGTGACCCCGGCGCCGCCGAAGACCTCGATGGCTCGGTCGATGACACGCGTGGCCACGGCGGGGGCCGCGACCTTGATGGCAGCGATCTCGGTCCGCGCACCACCCGCACCGTGCCGGTCGATCAGCCACGCCGTCTTGTACACCAGCAGCCTGGCCTGATCGATGTCGATCCGGGACTGCGCGATGAGCTCCTGGACGACGCCCTTGTCGGCCAGCGCGCTACCGAACGCGACTCTGTCCTTGGCGCGATCGACCATGAGCGCCAGGGCACGTTCGGCCATCCCGATGGCCCGCATGGCGTGATGGATCCGGCCCGGGCCGAGGCGGGCCTGGGCGATCATGAAGCCGTCACCCTCCTGTGCCAGCAGGTTGGCGGCCGGGACGCGGACGTCGTCGAAGGTGATCTCGGCATGGCCGTGCTGGTCGTGGAATCCGAAGATCGGCAGGTCACGGCGGATCTCGACCCCTGGGGTCTCCCTCGGGACGAGGATCATGGACTGCTGACGGTGCGTGGACGCCGACGGGTCGGTCTTCCCCATCAGGATGAAGACCCGGCAACGCTCGTCCATCGCTCCGCTCGTCCACCACTTACGCCCGTTGATGACGTACTCGTCCCCGTCACGCCGGATCGTCGTGCGGATGTTGGTGGCATCGCTGGAGGCCACATCGGGCTCCGTCATCGCAAACGCAGAACGGATCTCACCTTCGAGCAACGGCTCCAGCCACTGTCTCTTCTGCTCGTCGGTGCCGAACAGGTGCAGAGTCTCCATGTTCCCGGTGTCCGGCGCCTGGCAGTTGATGGCCTCCGGCGCGATCACCGGCGACCATCCCGAGATCTCCGCGACCGAGGCGTACTCGAGGTTGCTCAGCCCTGAGAGCTGCGGCAGGAAGAGGTTCCACAGCCCGCGCCGACGTGCGGAGGCCTTCAGCTGCTCGATGACAGGAGGCAGGCTGTGCCGGCCGTGCTCGAGGAGGTGTCGGGCATAGGTCTCCTCGGCGGGGAAGACCTCCTCGCGCATGAAGTCCCACATCCGCGCGCAGGCGTCCTGCGCGCTGGGGGAAAGGTCGAAGTCCATCCTCAGTCCTCTCGTTCGTGTCGTTCGAGTCGTTCGAGACCCTCTTCGGCGATGAGCCGCACCTCTGCGTCCAGGTCGCCGAACTGCTGACCTGCCATGGCATCGGCGGCCACCCGCGCAGCGATGCCCTGGGCGATGACCGCGAACTTGTAGTGCGCGAAGGCTTCGTAGAACGCCAGGTTCTCGACGGGGCGACCGGTCTTCTGCTCGTACCGCTCGACCAGATGGCGGCGTCCGGGGAATCCGGGCACCTGGGTGATCGCGGGGGTCAGACGGAACCGTCGGTCGCTGGGTTCGCGCCAGTAGAGCAACATCAGCGCGAGGTCCGTCAGCGGGTCGCCCAGGGTGGACATCTCCCAGTCGAGGACGGCACGCACGCGCGCTGGGTCGTCGAGATCCATCATGCAGTTGTCGAGGCGGTAGTCGCCGTGGACGATGCTGGTCCGCTCGGCTGTGGGGACCCGCTTGGCGAGGCGAGCCGACAGCTCGGTCACGGCAGCGACATCGTGGGTCTTCGATCGGGACCACTGGTCGCTCCAGCGTCGTACCTGCCGCTCGAGGTACCCGTGCGGGCGCCCGAAGTCGGCCAGACCGACCTGGTTCGGGTCGACCTCGTGGAGGGCGGCAAGGGCATCGATCAGCCCATCGGCGAGGGCGACCTTGTCCTCCGGCCGTTCGGCGTACCCGAGGGGAAGGTGCTCCCGGATGCTGTGCCCGACCACCTTCTCCATCACATAGAGCGGAGCCCCGATCAGCCCGCCGTCGTCCTCGAGCAGGACCCGTGCCACAGGCACCGCTGTGCCTTGCAGCGCTCGCTGGACACGGGCCTCACGGCCCATGTCGTGGGCGCTGGGTAGCAGGTCCCCGCCGGGCGGCCGGCGCAGGATCACCGCGCCGGCCGCACACTCGACCTCGAAGGTGAGGTTGGACTTGCCGCCCGCCACCAACGTGGCGGTGGCCTCGATCCAGCGGTCGTCATCGAGCGCCTGGGACAGAGCCGGACCGAGACGGTCCAGACCGGCGTACGCCGCGACCCCGGCGCTCACTTGGCCTGACCTCGCAGCTCGCGGCGAAGGATCTTGCCGGTGACGGTCTTGGGCAGTTCCCCGATGATCTCGATCGAGCGCGGGTACTTGTAGGCAGCCATGTTCTGCTTGGCATGATCGATGAGCTCCTCGGCCGACGCCTCGGCGCCGGGCTGGAGGGAGACGAATGCCTTGACGCTCTCGCCCCGATACTCGTCAGGTACGCCGATCACGGCTGCCTCGCGCACCGCAGGGTGTGCGTTGAGCACGTCTTCGACCTCGCGTGGCCACACCTTGTAGCCCGCGGCGTTGATCATGTCCTTCTTGCGGTCGACCACGTAGAACCAGCCGGCCTCGTCCATGAACCCGACGTCTCCGGTGCGAAGCTCGCCACCGGGCATCGACGCCTTGGTGGCCTCGGGCCGGCGCCAGTACCCCGGCACCACCTGTGGACCGCTCGTGGCGATCTCGCCCACCTCACCGACCGGCACCTCCTCACCGTCCTCGTCCAAGATCCGCACGACGGTGTTGAACACCGGAACCCCGACGGACAGCGCACCCGAGCTCGGGTCGACCGGCGCGCGGCTCCCGAGCGGGACGCCGTGGGACGGGCTGCTGGTCTCGGTGAGCCCGTAGACGTTGTAGATGTAGCGGCCCGTCTTCGCCCGCAGCGACTCGGCCAGCGCGGGTGCGATCGGTGCGCCGCCGGACAGGATGGCGCGGAACGACTCCCAGTCCTCTGTGCGCGTTCCGTCCAGGTTCGTGAGCGCGACGAACACCGTGACCGAACCGACCGTGAACGTGGTTCGGTGCTCACGGATGGCGTCCATCACCACGTTGGGTTCGAAACGGTGAGCGAGCACGAGCGGGCACCCCGCGAGCAACGCGACACCGACGTGCGCGACGAGCCCGGTGATATGGAACAGCGGCGCGACGCCGAGCACCGAGTCCTCCAACCCAAGACCCACCCAGTCTCGGTACGTCTGGGAGTTGAAGGCCAGATTGCCGTGGGTGTTCATGGCGCCCTTGGGCTCGCCTGTGGTGCCCGAGGTGTACGTGAGGACGGCAACCGCAGCTGAATCGGGACGGACGGCATCGACCCGTTTGCCGCTGTGCTCGCTGATGAGCGCAGCCAAGGCCAGGGTTCCCTCAGGGGTGCGCCTGGCCGCGTCCTTGAAGAGTCGGTCGTCGTTGCGGGTCTGGAAGTCCAGCGGCGAGCACGTGATGACCGTCGAGACGGCGGTCTCACCAGATCCGATGACCTCGCGGGCCACCGACTCGTACAGGTCCTCGAGGCACAGCAGCACGCTCGCCTCGGAATCCTTCAGCAGGAACGTCAGCTCGCGGGTCTTGTTCATCGGGTTCACCGCCACCGCGGTCCCTCCCGCCTTCCAGGCGGCCAGGAGACCGATCACGAACGCAGGGTTGTTCTGTACGTACAGAGCCAGGCGATCATCGGCCGAGAAGCCGACCTCTCGCAGCGCGACGGCGACTGCGTCGCTGTGCGCGTCCAGCTCGGCGAAGGTGATCGCTCCATCGAAGTACTTGATGACGGGAGCATCCGGCGTGCGGGCGACAGAGGCCCGGAACGCGGCGAGCAGGCTCGGGTACTCGACGTCGATGTCGGCCGGGTTCCCGTCGCGGTAGGCGGCGAGCCAGGGCCGCTGCGTATAGGCCTCAGCCATCAGCATCCTCCTTGTTCAGGCGAACAGAACGCTCGCTCGGTATCCTCTAAACATCGGACTCTCACACGGACATGCGCGCGCCGTCAAGAGCCTGTGAGGAAGTTTGGCCGTTGCACGGCGTGTTCAGGTAGACTGAACATATGAGCGTGGATGCCACTGTCGGCCAAACCGTCAGACGACACCGACAGAGCGGCGACGTCAGCCTCCGGGAGCTGGCAGCGCGCATCGGCGTCAGTCCCGCGACCATGAGTGCCGTCGAGAACGGTCGGACTGCGGTATCGGTGCCACGGCTGCACGACATCGCCGCGGCCCTTGGTGTCGATGTTCGCGATCTGATCGGCAGTCCCGAGGCCGCCAGATCTACGCCACCGGGGTCGGCGTCGGCCGAGCGGGCCGCGGAAGCCGGCGACTGGCGCGAGTTCTCGCCGCTACCGATCGATCCGATCCTCGCTGCGGCCATCCGCGCGTTCGTCTCGACGGGCTACCACGGGGCCACGCTTCGCTCGATCGCCGAGCTGGCTGAGATGAGCATCCCCGGCGTCTACCATCACTACGCCAGCAAGCAGGACCTGCTCGTCCGGATACTCGATATCACCATGACCGACCTCAACTGGCGGGTCGAACGAGCGCGTGACGAGGGCGAGGATCCGCTGAGTCGTGTCGCTCTCATCGTCGAAGCACTCGCGCTCTACCATGCCTGCCGCACCGATCTCGCCTTCATCGGGGCAAGCGAGATGCGCAGCCTGGAACCCGACAACTACCGGCGAATCGCCGACTCCCGCAACCACGTCCAAGAGCTGCTGGACGAGCAGATCGCGGCCGCTGTCGACGCAGGCGGCCTCGAGGTCACTCACGCACGAGACGCCGGCAAGGCGATCACGACGATGTGCACCGGCTTGGTGACCTGGTTCCGCACCGACGGAACCTCGCCCCCCGAACAGATCGCCAGGGAGTACGCAGGGTTCGCGAAGCGGATGCTGGGCGCCTACTGATCCACTCCGAGGGGCGCCGGGCCACAAGCGACCAGACCTGACGCGTCGCGACGGTGCCGCGGTCACACGGCACCGTCGCGCGCCTCTGCTCGCGGAGGCGTCGGGTCACATCTTGGTGATGGCGCCGGCGTCGATGGGCAGCGCGATCCCGGTGACGTACCTGGCCTCGTCCGAGGCCAGCCAGGCCACGGCGGCACTCACGTCGCGCGGCTCGAGCCACGGGATGGGCAGCAGGTTCATCCCGGCCTCGCAGGCCTCACGGAAGTCCTCGTGGGTCGGCGACTCGAGGTCGGGCCGGAACAGCCGGTACATCGCCTCGTGGTCGATCATGTCGGTGAGGACCGAGGTCGGCTGGACCGCGTTGCAACGGATGCGGTGGGCACCGAGCTCGTTCGCCATCGAACGGACCAGGCCGATGACGCCGTGCTTCGCGGCGACATAGTGGGCGAAGTTCGGGAATCCCATGGTGCCCCCGGTGGAGCTGATCAGGATGATCGAGCCGCCGTCGCCCTGCTCGATGAGCGTCGGGACCGTCGCGCGCACCGTCTTCCAGACCCCGGAGAGGTTGACGTCGATCATCTCGTTCCACTGGTCCTCGGTCAGCTCGTGGACCGGCGCCGAGGAGAAGATGCCGGCGTTGGCCACGACGACGTCGAGCCTGCCGAGCTGCTTCACGCCGTCGGCGACCGCCTCGGTGAGACCGGCGAGATCACGTACGTCGCACTCGTGCGCGACCACGGTGCGACCGGCCTTCTCGATGTGCTTCGCGGTCTCGGCGAGGTCCTCGGGCCGCGCACCCCGATAGTCGGTCGTGGAGACCTCTTGACAGACGTCCACGAGGATGAGGTCCGCACCCTCCTCCGCCAGCCGGATCGCATGTGACCTGCCTTGGCCTCGGGCGGCGCCGGTGACCAGGGCGACCTTTCCGTCGAGTGTTCCCATGGTGTCCTCCTGTGTGACGTACCTAACAGACGTCGACACTGGTCGAGTCCGGCCACGGGGCCAACCGGGTTTCCACGTGGTCAACCACGTGGACCGGGCCGACCGGTGATCTCACCCGCCGGCGTCCCACGAGCGTCCTGGTCCGCGGACGGGTGTCGAACACGTACCGGACCACGTGGTCGTGCGGATACGCCGGCCGTCGCGCTCGGCGATCGTGATGCACATCACGTTCGCGTATCGGGCCGCGGCCCGGCCAAGGAGATAGCCATGACATCAGTACTTGCCAACGAGACCGGCACCCGCCAGGACCACCTCGACCGCGCCCGGAGGGTGGCAGAGGTGGTCGAGGCGGAGGCCGACGCCATCGAGGAGCAGGCGACGATCACCAAGCCCGTCTACGACGCGCTCGTGGAGGAGCGTCTGTTCTGGATGCTGGTCCCCGAGGAGCTCAACGGAGAGGGACTGAGCCTGGTCGAGAGCTTCGAGGTGATCGAGGAGCTCTCGCGCGCCGACGGCTCCACCGGGTGGGCGTTCATGGCCAACAGCCTGAGTACGTCGCTCGCGGCCGGCTACCTTCCCGCTCAGGGCGCCCAGGATCTCTTCGGCCAGGACCTCCCCGGGATCACCGCCGGCATGATCCTGCCGACCGGCGGCGGCAAGAAGGTCGACGGAGGCTACGTCGTGACCGGCAACTACCAGTTCGCAAGCGGCTCCGCGCACGCTTCGTGGATCGGTGCCGGCTTCGTGGTCACCGACGACGAAGGCAACCCGAAGAGCTCGCCCGACGGGCAGCCGATGTGCCGCACGGCGTTCGTGCCCCGGGACCAGGTCGAGTTCCGCGGCAACTGGGACGTCTGGGGCCTGGTCGGCACCGGGTCCTACGATTACGGCATCACCGAGCTGTTCATCCCGGACGAGCACGTCTTCGACACCTTCTCCACCACGCCCGAACGCCAGGAGCCGGTCTACCGCTTCGGCCTGCTCGGCATCGGGGTCGGTGGCCACGCGCCGGTCGCGCTCGGTATCGCCCGGCGTGCACTGGACGAGATCGTCAAGATCGCCACGGTGAAGGCCCGCGTCGGCTACCCGACGGTGATCGGGGACTCGGAGCTGTTCAAGCTGGAGTTCGCCAAGACCGAGGCGCTCTACCGGGCCGCCCGGGCGTACGTCTACGAGGTTCACCGCGAGGCCGAGGACTGGATCAACGCGGGCAACGACCTGACCGAGACGCACAGCGCGCGGCTGCGTCAGTCGATCACCTGGGTCCAGGAGGTGGCCGCCACGGTGACCGGCTTCGCGCACCGCTGGGGCGGCAGCCAGTCGTTCCGCAACCCGACCGCGCTCGGCCGGGCCACCCGTGACGCCGCCATCGCGACCCAGCACCTGCTGGTCGACCCGATGACCATGGTGGACGCGGCCGCGCCGATCATGGCCGAGTACGGCGAGGGCCGCCAGCGCTGATCAGCCGGCGCTCGGCCACGGCGCCGTCGGGCCCGTGGCCGAGCCGATCAGCTGGGCGACCTGGGTACGGCTGGTGAGGCACAGCTTCTGCAGGACGTGCTCGACATGCCCCTCGATCGTGCGGGGCGAGAGCACCAGCCGCGCGGCGATCTCCTTGTTGGACAGTCCCTGAGCGACCAGGTTCGCCACCTCCTGCTCACGCTTGGTCAGCGGTCCGGCCGAGGTGCGCGCGGCCGGAGCGGGCCGGTCCGAGACCTCTTCGAGCGCGAACCCGATGGCCTCGGAGACCGACTTGGCGGCCCCGTCGGCGTAGAGCTGGGCGTAGCTCGACTCGCCGAGCAGCGCCTCCGCGGCCGCGGCGTACCGCTCTCGCACCTGGACCCAGTGGCTGGAGCCGTAGAGCTGTTTGCCGAAGGCACCCCAGAGCTTGGACGCCGAGCCGATCAGCACCGCTGCCCGCTCGCCGTGCCCGCGCACCGACTCGACCCAGCCGAGCAGGTCCAGGATGAGGGTCGCCCCGATCTCGTCGTCGAAGTCCCGGATCATCGCCAGGCCGTCGAGCGCCATCTGGTGGGCGCGGTCGGCGTCGCCCTCGGCCAGCGCGATCGCGCCGAGACCGAACTCGGCGTAGGCGCGGAACCAGCGCTCTCCGCTGGTCACACCGCGCTCCTGCACCTCGGCATAGTGCCGGCGCGACTCGTCCGCCTGGCCCTTGTAGGCGTAGAGCATCCCGAGGTGCACGTCGAGGGCGGAGCGCAGTCCGCCCCGGGGCTCGCGCTCCCGGTAGCGCCCGAGGGCGCTGAGCAGCAAAGGCTCGGCCGCCTCCGCCTCGCCGGCGAAGTAGGCAGCCAGCCCGCGCGTGTGCTCGACGAAGTCGAGCGTCTCCACGTGTCCGGCGTCGGTCGCGAGCCGGTGAGCGGCGTCGAGGGAGACAGCAGCCCCGTGCCGGTCGCCCTGCAGCGTCTGCACCAGCGCCATGGTGGCGAGGACTCGACCCCTGCCCTCCGGGTCGGTCACCGCGGCGGCGGCGCGGTCCAGCCAGAGCCGGTGCTCACGCACGGAGAAGCCACCCGCCCACAGGAACCACGGCTCGGAGACGACCTCCGCCCCGGTACGCCGCACCGCGACGTCGCTCTGGGCTTCGAGGGCCCACTTCAGGGAGCTGCGCAGGTTGGCGCGGTTGACGCGGAACCAGGCGTTGATACGCACCTGGTCGGGGCCGGGCCAGGCTGCGACGAGCTCGCTGACCTTGCCGTTGATCCAGTCGAGCAGGCGAAGGTGGAGGTCGCGTGACTCGTCCTGGTCCAGTTGGCCCTGGCCGTACTCGCGGATCGTCTCGAGCATCCGGAACCGCACCGCGCCGGCGCGCTCCTCACGGATGAGGATCGACTTGCCGACCAGCGTCATGATCGCGTCCAGGATCCGCGCGGCGGTGAAGTCCGCATCGGTGCAGATCTCCTCGGCCATGGCCAGGTCGAACCCGTCGGTGAAGATCGAGGCTCGCTTCCACAGCACCCGCTGCTCGCTGGTGCAGAGGTCGTGGCTCCAGTCGAGGGTGGCGGCCAGGCTCCGGTGCCGGGTGGCCGCGGCCCGGTTGCCCGTCGTGAGCAGGTCGAGGCGGTGATCGAGGCGCTCGGCCAGGTCGGCCACCGAGAGCACCGGGAGCCGGGCGCAGGCCAGCTCGATCGCGAGCGGGAGGCCGTCGAGGTGCTCGCACACCCGGCGTACGGCCTCGCGGTTGCTCTCGTCGATGCGAAAGCCGCTGAGGACCGCGTCGGCGCGACTCTCGAACAGCGCGAGCGCCGATCCCACCCCGGCCGCCGAACGTTCCTCGCCCGCTGCCGAGACCTGCAGCGGTGCGAGCGCGAAGACGAACTCCTCCGGAACCGCCAGCACCTCCCGGCTGGTGGTCAGGACCCGCAGGTTGGTGGTGCCCTGCAGGAGCAGATGCACCAGATCGGCGCAGGCGTCGATGAGGTGCTCGCAGTTGTCCAGGATGAGCAGGATGTGGCGGTCGGACAGGTGCTCGAGGAGGGCCTCCTCCGCCGTCTCGCCCTGCTGGTCGCGGCCGGCGAGCCCCAGCCCCTCGAACACGGCTTGGGAGATGAGCTCGGGGCTGAGCAGGCCGGCCAGGCCGACGAACCGGACCCCGTCGGGGAAGGCGCGGCGGACCTCCCGTCCGACGTGCGAGGCGAGCCGAGTCTTGCCGATGCCGCCCGGGCCGGTGATGGTGACCAGACGGTGCTCCCCCAACAGGCTGCGGAGCCGGGCGACCTCGGTGTCGCGGCCGACGAAGCTCGTCGCGAAGCGTGGCAGCGAGGCGTGCGGGGAGGCCGAGGATGCGGCGACCTCGGACCGCTCGGAATCGGCCTCCGCCGTCAGCTCGGTGCGGGCGCGTGCTGCGTACTTCGCGAGGGTGGACGCCGCATGCTCCCACCCGAGCGCCCCGGCGAGGTCGCGGACCGCGATCTCGGGATCACGACGGAGCTCGCGCTTGATCGCCGACTCGTTGGCGTCATAGAGCGTCCGCTGCGTGCCACGACGGTCGCCGGGCGCACTCTCGAGCGCCAGCGCGCGGCGCACGGTGTTGCGAGACATGCCGAGCCTGCGGGAAATTCCTTTGATGGTCTCTCCGTCCGCGTGAAGAGATCGAATTCTTTCCCATTCGTCGGTATTCATCTCGTCCTCGAGGTGGATTATGGAGCACCACCGAGACGTGGTGATGTCCATCACTTTTGCCGACAAGTCCTGACATGTCAACCGTCGACCGGCACCCCGATATCGATTCCGATCGACCTCCCGAGACGCTCGCGCAGCACCGCCCACGCGGAGGGGGTCAAGTTGTAGACCGATGGACCGCGACCACTCCCGGGACAACGCGATTGCCCCGTACAGCAGCGATGCCCGCGACGGCGACGGATCGCGTGGCGGACCACGTGGTCATGCGGTGACGCTCGCAGGAGAGACGCGAGAGAGTAATGCACGTCACACCAGAAGATATTCGCCGAGCCGAATTCAGGGCTGTCCGATCTCGACCGGATCCAGCTCTATATCGACGTGCATTCTCGCGAATTCACCGATGCCTTCTATCTCTTCCGAATTCACCAGGAGAACATGATGACCGGATCCAACATCGACGCCCTCAAGAACGCATTCTCCGCTGCCGACGCCGGAGATGCAGGTCCTCTCGTCGCCCTCTACGACGACGGCCTCTCCTGGGCCGGCTTCACCCTCGAGGGCACCCAGACCGTCTACACGAAGGCGTCCTTCCTCGAGGCGTTCGGCGTGCTGGCCAAGCTCGACGAGTCGTCCAACGAGGTTCTCGACGCGTTCGAGACGCCGGAGGGCATCGTGACCGCGACCCTGCGGCTCTACCGTCGCCTGGGCGAGAAGACCCTGGACGTACAGGGTGTCTTCACGCACCGGTTCGTGGACGGCAAGGTGACCCACGGCTCCGACACGGTGCCGGCCGAGTTCGAGGCGTTCTGGGCCGAGACCGGCCTGGCCGGCTGACCCGTCCACGGCACAGACCCAGGAGTTTCCGATGACGATCACACCCGCACGCGAGCACACGTCCGCGGCCCTGGGTCGCGCCGTGCGGCCGCGCCACACCATGACGCCGTCCTCGTCCTTCCGAGACGTCATGGCCAACATGGCCGCACCCGTCTCGGTGATCACCGCAGCCGAGGACGGCGTGGGCAGCGGCGCCACCGTCAGCGCGGTGATGTCCTTGTCGATGGCCCCCGAGATGATCGTCGTCGCGCTCGACCGCGGTTCGACGACCCTGGCGGCGATCCAGCGGACCGGCCGGTTCGGGGTCAACATCCTGGCGGCCCACCAGAAGGACCTCGCGATGCGCTTCGCGTCCAAGGCTCCGAACAAGTTCGCGGACCTGGCATGGTCGCTCGAGTCCGGCGTGCCGCGCCTGGGCGATGTGTCCGGATGGGTGCGCTGCACCGTCGAACGCATCCAGCCCGGCGGCGACCACGTGCTCGTCTGCGGTCTCGTCGAAGCGGCGTTCCACGACGCCGAACGTGCGGCCCTGACGTACCAGGGCCGTACGTTCGGCACGCACCGCCAGGCGTGATCTCTCAGAGGAACGAGGTCTCGCGGGTCAGCCCGTAGCGCGGGTGCTCACCGATCACCGTCGACTCCAGGATCCCGTAGCCCTCGGCAACAGATCAGGGCCATGTTTCGAACCTTCTGTGAAGGTCTGAAACATGGCCCTGATCAGGTGTTTCGGTGGAGGTGAGGGGACTCGAACCCCTGACCCTCTGCATGCCATGCAGATGCGCTACCAGCTGCGCCACACCCCCTTGGCGTTGTCCCGGTGATCAACCCGGGCAACGAGAAGAACAGTAGCGGAATGCTCCGTCGATCACGAAATCGGGGCCCCCGTTCCGTACGTCGCGAGTCGCCAGGGCGCCGACGGGATCAGCCCGCGAGCGGACTCCCGGGCGACGAGCTCGATCCAGGCGCAGTTCGTCAACGGCGCGAGGGTGGTGACGACGGTCGGGTCCCAGCCGAGGAAGGCGGCCAGGCCCTGCCGGATCGCGCCGCCGTGAGCGACGACCACGACGGTCTCGCCGGCCGCGACGGTCTCGGCGACGTCGTGGAGCGCGCCGCTGAAGCGGGCCGCGACCGTGGGCCAGGACTCCCCGCCGAAGGGCTCCCAGCTGGCCGGCATCTCACCGAAGCGCTCGAAGATCTCGGCGCGGTTCATGCCCTCGGCCTCGCCCGCGCAGACCTCTCGCAGCCTCGGGTCGTACGCGGCCTCCCGGCCGGTCTCCTCGGCGACGTACGCAGCGGTCTGCCGTGCCCGCATCAGGTCCGAGGAGACCAGACGGGTGACGGCGTAGGCCGTCCCGATCGCACGAGCGGCGGCCTTGGCCTGCTGGTGGCCGGTCTCGGCCAGCTCGATGTCGGTCTGGCCCTGGTAGCGGCCGTCGGCGTTCCAGGGCGTGACGCCATGGCGGAGGAGGACGATGCGACGGGTCACGGGCGCGATCAGCCCTCGGAGACGATGTCGGCGGGCAGCGAGATCGAGGGGCAGTCGCGCCAGAGCCGCTCGAGGGCGTAGAACTGGCGCTCCTCCTCGTGCTGGACGTGCACGACGATCTCGCCGTAGTCGAGCAGCACCCAGCGTCCCTCCTTGTGACCCTCGCGGCGCAGCGGCTTGGAGCCGAGGTCGCGCAGCTTCAGCTCGACCTCGTCGACGATCGACTGCACCTGCCGCTCGTTGGGGGCGGAGGCCAGCACGAAGGCGTCGGTGATGGCCAGCTGGTCGCTGACGTCGAAGGCCAGGATGTGTCCGGCCTTCTTGTCCGAGGCCGCCCGGGCGGCGGTGATGGTGAGCTCGATGGCGTGCTCGGTCGCGGTCATACGCGGTCCTTGTCTGATGGGTTCTTGCGGTAGAGGTCGTGCTTGCCGATGTACTGCACCACGCCGTCAGGGACGAGGTACCAGACCGGCTCACCACGGTGACGCCGCTCGCGGCAGTCGGAGGAGGAGATCGCCAGAGCCGGGATCTCGAGCATGGTGATCCGGTCGGCGGGGATCTTCGCGATGACCTCGGGGTCCATGGTGTAGCCCGGGCGCGTGCACCCCACGAACTGGGCGAGCTCGAAGAGCTCGTCGGTGTCGCGCCAGGTGAAGATCTCGGCCAGCGCGTCGGCACCGGTGATGAAGTAGAGCTCCGCATCGGGCAGCGCCTTGGCGAGGTCACGCAGCGTGTCGCGCGTATAGGTGCGGCCGGCCCGGTCGATGTCGACCCGGCTCACGGTGAAGCGCGGGTTGGCGGCGGTCGCGATGACCGTCATCAGGTAGCGGTGCTCGGCCGGCGAGACGTCGCGGTCGGCCTTCTGCCACGGGTCGCCGGTGGGCACGAAGACGACCTCGTCGAGGTCGAAGAAGGACTGCACCTCGGAGGCCGCCACCAGGTGGCCGTGATGGATGGGATCGAAGGTGCCACCCATCACCCCGACGCGGCGCTTGCCGGTCAGACCCTCCAGACCTGGCTCGGGCACTCCCCCGTTGCCCATCTGATCAGCGCTCAGGAGTGCTCACGGCCACCGGCGAACCAGACCAGGACCAGGAGCGCGAAGACGAGGAGCGTCAGGGCGCCACCGCCGATGACCCACTCGATGCCAGAGGTGCCGTGCTCGGCCCCGTGCTCAGCGGAGGTGATGATGCTCGACACAACAGAGTTCGACATGGCGCACAGATTACCTTGCCTCGTGCCAGGTCAACGCACGTGCCCGTCCCCGGTGACCACATACTTCGTCGAGGTCATCTCGGGCAGCCCCATCGGGCCCCTGGCGTGCAGCTTCTGGGTCGAGATCCCGATCTCCGCGCCGAAGCCGAACTCGCCACCGTCGGTGAACCGCGTCGAGGCGTTGACCATGACCGCCGCGGAGTCGACGGCTGCGGTGAACCGGCGGGCCGCGCCCAGGTCCTCGGTCAGGATCGCCTCGGTGTGGCCGCTCGACCAGCGCCGGATGTGCTGGACCGCGGCATCGAGGGAAGGTACGACCGCGGCGCTGATCTTCAGCGCCAGGAACTCGGCCGCATAGTCCTCGTCGGTGACCGGCTCCACCAGGTCGTAGGCCTGGAAGGCAGCGTCGCCCAGAATCTGCACCCCGCGCTCCTGCAGCGCGGGCACCACCATCGGCAGGAACTCCTTGGCGATGTCGGCGTGCACGAGCAGCGACTCGGCGGAGTTGCACACGCTGGTGCGCTGGGTCTTGGAGTTGACCACGATCGCGACCGCCTTCTCGAGATCGGCGGCCTTGTCGACGTAGACGTGTACGTTGCCCACCCCGGTCTCGATGACCGGCACCGTCGACTCCTCGACGACGCTGCGGATCAGCCCGGCGCCACCGCGTGGGATGAGCACGTCGACCAGGCCACGGGCACGCATCAGCGCCTTGACCGAGTCGTGGCCCTCCCCGGGCACGACCTGGATCACGTCGGCCGGGAGGCCGACGGAGACGACGGCGTCGCGGAGCACTGCGGCGATCGCGACGTTGCTGGACGCGATGTTGGAGGAGCCGCGCAGGAGCGCCGCGTTGCCGGACTTCAGGCAGATCCCGGCGGCGTCCACGGTCACGTTGGGGCGCGCCTCATAGATCATCCCGACGACACCGAACGGCACCCGCACCTGGCGCAGCTCGAGGCCGTTGGCGAGGGTGCTGCCGCGTACGACGTCTCCTACGGGGTCCGGGAGGGCGGCGAGCTCGCGGAGCGCGGCGGCGATGCCGTCGAGACGCTCCGGGGTCAGGGTGAGGCGGTCGATGATGTTGGCCGGGCTGCCCGAGGCCTCGGCACGGGCGACGTCGGCCGCGTTCGCCTCCAGCACCTCGTCGGCACGCGCCAGGAGCGCGTCGGCCATCGCGTGCAGCGCCGCGTCCTTCACACTGCGCGGCGCGACCGCGAGCTGGTAGCTCGCCTCTCGTGCGTTCGTCGCCACCTCACGGATCACTGCCTCTGCACTCATGACAGAAAGCCTAGGCGGTCCGGCGTGGGCAGCCACCACCCTTTCGCCGTGCGGACCGTACGGCCGGGTCAGTCCTCCTCGCCCAGGCCCAACAGCACTCCGAGACCCCTGAGCGGGTCGAACGGGCTCTCGGACGGCTCTGCCGTCGCCATCGGCTCGCCGCTCCCCGACCCGGACGCCGAGGGCCGGACCTTCCGGGGCGCCTTCACCGGCGTCGGCTCGGTGGCCGCGCCCGTCGGCCGTGTCGACGGCGCCTCGCTGCGATGCTGCTTCGCAGGCGCGCTCGAGGCCGCCGCGCTCGCCGTCGGCTCGGGGTCGGTCATCGCCGGATAGTCCACCGGCGGCTGATACGACTTCCGCACGAACGCGATCCCCGTCGTCGCGGCTGCGAACAGCGCAGACAGCACGAGCGCCGAGATCCAGGGCGTCCAGCCACGCCACCAACCTCCGGCGGGGGCCCGAGCCCCGTCGAACTCACTCACTCCCACAACCATCCCCCAGGTAGCGCCGGCACCGTCCGGCGCGCTCCGATCCTAGTGGCGATCGTCGCCTTCCGGGGCGGTGTGGACATCCCCGGATCGTGCGATCGCGAGCAGGAGGTCGTGGGCCCGGGCGGCCACCGGGTTGGCGGTACGCCGAGCACCGAGCTCGACCAGCGCGACCAGGTCCGCGGACCGGGCCAGGTCGCGGGCATCCGTGGCGCTGCCGCCACGCACCGCGACGTAGCCCGCCAGCACCCCCGAGGCGTACGCCGCGTCCCCGTCGAACCTCAGCAGGTTGCCGAGGTCGGCGAACGGTGAGCCGGCGTGGGCGAACTCCCAGTCCAGCACCGCGCGCACACGCAGCGTCTCCGGGTCCACGATGAGGTTCTTGGGGTTGAGGTCGCTGTGCACCAGGCTCACCCGGGCGACCGTGTCGAGCAGGTCCTGGGCGTCGGCGGCCACGTCCCGCAGCCCCTCCAGGTCCGACGGCGACCAGTCCAGACGCTCGGCGTACGACTCGACCCACTCGGTCAGGTCCAGCTCGAACGCCTCGACCCGCAGGTCCTTGTCGGCGAAGGTCCCGGCACTCAGGAACGGCATCCCGGCCAGGGTGCCCGCGATCTCCCCGAGGCAACGCCCGAGCCGACCGCGCTGCGCCTCGTCCAGGTCGGCGAGCAGCAGGTCACCGCGTACGCCCTCGACGAACTCGGTCACCAACAGCCCCGGCGTGCCTGTGGCCGGGTCGGCGCGGCGTACCTCCAAGACGTCCGGGACCGGGACGAGGCCCCGCACCAGACGGTGCAGGGCCTCGTGGACCTCCGCGGCCTGCGGGTGGTGGCGTGGGTCGGCGAAGACCCGCACGACCGACCTCTCCCCGCCGGCCTCCGCCAGAAACGTCTCACCCGACCAGCCGCCGTCGAGCGGTCGAAGGGCCCCACCGAGTTCACCGAAGCTCACCCGGCGAGATTAGCGCCCGCCCCAACCTCAGGCGCAGGGCCGGCTCTTCGGCTCCAGGTAGACCCGGTGCGTCGCCCTCGAGCTGTCCCACATCTTGTTGAACCGGGAGGTGTAGGCCTGGTAGTAGCTCTTCGAGGTGAACCGGAAGGTGACCTCGTCGTTGCTGAAGGACGGCGGCGACCAGTTCTCCGAGCCGGTCCAGACGCTGAAGGTGCCCTTGTCCGCGAAACGGCCGTTGACACTCATCCACTTGTAGTGGGAGTAGCAGCGCGAGCCGTAGACGATGTTGTCGCCGCTGGTCGACTTCTTCTGGCCCCAGTCCCAGGCGGCGTCGCGCACCGGGATGCCGACCGCCTTCAGCTTGCGGTAGACCACGTCGCTGGCCACCGAGCCGATCACCCGGACCACGCAGCCGCGCTTCTTCAGCCGGACCACCTCGTCGGCGATGCGCTCGCCACGGCGGCTGTACCACGCGTACATGTGGATCCGCAGGATCGTCTTGCCCTTGGTGCCGTAGCCGCTCGGCGCGCGACAGCCGATCAGCCGCAGCCGGTCGATCACCCGGTCACCGCTGCCGCGGGCGTAGATCTCGTCGCTGGTCGCGCCAGGACGCTGACGCTGGAAGCCGACCGAGGTGCCGCCACCGGTCCAGGACACGTAGCGCGGCGACGCCTTCCGGTCGGCCTTGAGCTCGTTGAACATCCGCAGCCACGTCTTCCACAGGCTGTCGTTGGCGTAGATCGTCTGGGCGTCGTTCCACTGCGAACCGGCCGCGCCGCCTCCGAGGTTGCCGGAGCTGTTGATCAAGATGTTGCGCTTGGTGCCGACCTGGGTGAACGAGTGGATCTTGATGTGCAGGTTGCCCTTGTCGTATCCACGGCAGGCGCCGGCGCAGCCGTAGATGAAGCTCGGACGGCTGCGCGTGGTGCCGAAACGTGCAGCCAGCTTCCGCTCGCCGCTGCTCCACATCTTCCGGTTGACCAGGATCTGCACGTGGACACCACGCTTGTGCGCGGCGATCAGCTGATCGACGGTGTCGGCACGGTCCAGGTTGTAGGTGACGAACCGGATGTAGGAGCCCTTGGCCGCGTAGCGGATGCTGTTGTTGATCCGGTGGACGATGTAGTTGCGCTGTGACGCGTCACCGGTCGGGTTGTTGAAGAACGGACCCGCCGGTGGCGACCAGGTCGCCGCGGTCGCCGGTGTCGAGACCACGGACATCGTCGCAACGACCAGGGCCGCCACGCAGCTAGCCACAGCCGAAGCGATCGAGATCTTCCGGGTCTTCCCCGACTTGAGCACATTCCCCCACATGCGGCCGGACTATACCCAGCGACGTATGGCTCGCAACGACAATTCCGAGAACTAGGTGCCGAACCGAAAGAAACCCGCCTCCGAGCGGTGCTCGGAGGCGGGTTTTCGGGACGTACGTCCCAGGCGAATCTTGTCGGTCTCGACCCGCAGTCACAGCCTCGCAGGCTCGGCTGTGCGCTCGCTCGACCCCTTCGGGTTCGCCCGGCGCAAGCGCCGGGCGACCTCAGGCCTTAGCCGCCTTGACGGCCTCGGTGACTGCCGGGAGGACGGTGTGGAGGTCGCCCACGACGCCGAAGTCGACGAGCTCGAAGATGGGTGCCTCTTCGTCCTTGTTGACCGCGACGATGGTCTTGGAGGTCTGCATACCGGCACGGTGCTGGATCGCACCGGAGATCCCGTTGGCCACGTAGAGCTGCGGGGAGACGGTCTTGCCGGTCTGGCCGACCTGGAAGGTGTGCGGCATCCAACCGGAGTCGACCGCGGCACGCGAGGCACCCACGGCGGCACCCAGGGCGTCGGCGAGACCCTCGACGGCGGAGAAGTCGCCGCCGGTGCCACGACCACCGGAGACCACGATCGCGGCCTCGGTCAGCTCGGGGCGACCCGACGCCTTACGCGGCTGGGAGGCCACGATCTGGGCGGTCTTGGCGGCATCGGAGATGGTCACCTCGAACGGGGTCACCGCGGCGGCGCCGGCCTTCTCGACCGGAGCGGCCGAGTTGGGCTTGACCGTGATGATCGGGGTGCCCTTGGTGACCTTGCCCTTGACCGTGAAGTTGCCCGCGAAGACCGACTGGGTCGCCACACCGGACTCATCCAGGTCGACGGCGTCGGTGATCAGCCCGGAGTCCAGCTTGATCGCCAGACGAGCCGCGACCTCCTTGTTCTCCGCGGAGGAGGGCAGCAGGATCGCGGCCGGGGAAGCAGCGCCGGCAAGCTGGGCGAGCGCCTCGGCGCGCGGAGCGACCAGGTAGCCCTTGATCTGGGCGTCGTCGATGACGTAGACCTTCTCGGCGCCATAGCCCTTGACGGCCTCGGCGGCACCAGCGGCGCCGTCGGCGCCACCGATGTAGACCGCGGAGGGCTCGCCGAGCTTGGCGGCCAGGGTGAGCAGCTCGTAGGTCGGCTTCTTGACCTGACCAGCGACGTGGTCGATGAGAACGAGAACTTCAGCCATGATTCAAAGATCCTTTCTCGGCCTCAGATGAACTTCTTGGACGCGAGGAAGTCGGCCAGCGCCTTGGCGCCCGAGCCGTCCTCGTCGGTGACGATCTCACCAGCGGTACGCGGCGGACGGGCCGCGGTCTCCTCGACCGCGGTGTAGGCAGCACCCAGACCCACCTGGGCGGCGTCGACGCCGAGGTCGGCCAGCGACCACGCCTCCAGCGGCTTCTTCTTGGCCGCCATGATGCCCTTGAACGACGGGTAGCGGGCCTCGCCGGACTGGTCGGTGACCGAGAGGACCAGCGGCAGCGTGCCACCGATGACCTCGGTCGCGACATCGCCATCACGCTTGATCCGGACCTGGTCGCCCTGGGTCTCCACCACCGCGGCGAGGGTGACCTGCGGCAGACCGAGACGCTCGGCCAGCATCGCCGGGACCACGCTCATACCCGCGTCGGTCGAGGCCAGACCGCCGACCACGAGGTCGACCTTCGTCTCGGCACCGATCTTCTCGATCGCCTTCGCGAGCACCAGCGAGGTGGCGATGGAGTCCGAGCCCGCGATCGCGTCGTCGACGACGTGGACAGCCTTGTCGGCACCCATCTGCAGCGCCTTGCGCACCGCAGCCTCGGCGGCCTGGGGACCAACGGTCAGCGCGGTGACGGTGATCTCCTCACCCTCACGCTTCTCCTTGATCTGCAACGACTGCTCAACCGCGTACTCATCGAGCTCGGAGAGCAGACCGTCGACGTTCACGCGGTCGACGGTGAAGTCGTCCTCGAACTGCCGGTCCGCGGTCGCGTCCGGCACGTACTTCACAAGCACAACAATGTTCATGATGGTGCGGCCTTGCCGGCCCCTCCTGGAATGGTCGTAGTTCGCCAGCGATGTTACCCGTCAGTCACATACGATGACAGGTGCCTACGCGTTGAGAATGTCACATGGCCTCAGGGCCGGATGACACCGGCCACGATGCGGCCGACGATCAGCCACGCCAGCGCACCGATGCCCCAGTTGAAGAGTGCGTTCTTGATCTCGGCGTCCTCACCGCTGAACTGCTTGATGCCGTTCTCCCGCGAGAACAGGCCCAGGTCGGCGACGTCGGCGAGGTTGAGGACGAACTCCACGAGGGGGTTGTCCTGGTTCGCGTTGAGCGCGATCAGCAGCGCTCCGATCGCCAGCGCCAGCGCGGCGAGCAGCGCGATCACCCAGACCACCCTGGCGGCGTAGGAGCGAACGGTGTTGACCACACCCGGCCCGGCGGACGTCTTGGTGTCGGACACGAGAGTCACTTCCCTTCGAAGTTGGCTTTGCCGGGGCCGTTCTCCAGGAACGATCCCATCCCGGTCTGGGAGTCCTGCGTCGCGAACACGCCGGCGAACTGCTGCTGCTCGATGGCCAGCCCGGTGGCGAGGTCCACCCCGAGCCCCTTGTCGATCGCCGTCTTCGCCGCCGCCAGAGCGTACGGTGCCGCCTTCTTGAACTGGCTCGCCCACGCGAGCGCCTCCTCATAGACCGATGCCGCCGGCACGAGCCGGTCGGCCAAGCCGATTGCAAGCGCCTCGTCTGCCTTGACGAAGCGGCCCGAGAAGATCAGATCCTTGGCCTTGGACGGCCCGATCAGCCGTGCCAGCCGCTGGGTGCCACCGGCACCCGGGATGATGCCGAGCAGAACCTCCGGCTGACCGAAGGTCGCGTCGTCGGCGGCGATGCGGAAGTCGGCGGCGAGCGCCAGCTCGCAGCCTCCACCCAGCGCGTAGCCGGTCACCGCGGCCACCACCGGCTTGGGCATCTCGGCGACGGCCGTCACCGCGGCCTGTACGCCTGCGACCCGCTTGGCCATCTCGGAGTAGGAGAGGCCGGCCATCTCCTTGACGTCGTTCCCGGCTGCGAACAGCCGCTCGCCTCCGTAGACGACGACCGCGCGTACGTCGTCGTCGGCTGCCGCCTCGGTCGCGACCTCGAGCAGCTCGGCCTGCACCTGGAAGCTGATCGCGTTCATCTTCGGCCGGTCGAGCCGGATCGTGCCGATGCCGTCCTCGACGGTGAGGTTGACGAAGTCACCCATCCTTGATGCTCCCCTGTCTGTCGGGTCCGTCTGTCGGGTTGCCTGTGAGGGCGGTTACATGTGTCCGGAACACTATCGGGTGCCTGCCACCTCTCGCGTGCCGGTTCGCGGTACAGGCGTTGCGGGTATCGCGTAACCCCCGCCGGTAAAGGGGCGTTTCAATAACATGACCGATATTCGTTCCAGTCGCACTCGGGTGAGCCTCGGTGCCGCGCTGAGCCTGGCCCTCGGCGCCTTCGTGCTGGCGACGCCGGTCTCGGGTGCCGCGCTCTCCACTACTGACAACACAGACACCACGGCCGCGGAGGCCCGCTCCGGCGGGCTGCTCGGTCACGAGGCCGATGCCGGCCTGGACGTACGCGACCGCGTGCTGCCCACCTCGATCCAGGAGTCCGCGGCGAACGCCCTGGACGCCGTCGACATCCGCTGGAACGCCCACGGGACGCCGACCTCGCTGATCACCTCCGACGGCGTGCTGGCCGCAGCCGGCTCTTCCGACCCGGTCGCCGCTGCCCGGGGCTTCCTCGAGGACAGCGCGGCGGTCTTCGGGCTCACCGCCGCCCAGATGGGCGACCTCGAGCTCGTCAGCGACCAGAAGCTGGCCGGCGGGGGCGGCCATGCGGTGCTCTTCCGGCAGACCTACGACGGTCTGTCCGCCGCCACCGAGGGGCTGGTCACCGTGGGCGTGGCCGACGGCGACATCACCTATGTCTCCTCCTCGTTGTCCAAGGTGACCGGGACGCCGGCGAAGGCGGAGCTCACGCCGACCGCGGCCTGGCTGAAGGCGGCGGCCTCGGCCGGGCGCCCGATCTCCGGCGCGAAGGTCGGCGCGATCGTCACCGACCTCGCGGCGAAGCTGACCGACTGGACCACGCTGACCGTCCCCGGCCTGGCGACCGACCAGCTGGTGCGGCTGCGGGCCCTCCCCGTCCCCGGCGAGGGGGTACGTCCCGTCTTCCAGGCCACCGTCGTCGACTCCGCCGCCGCCACCCTGCTGGGGCAGACGGCACTGGTCGACGCGGTCACCGGCGAGGTGCTCTGGCGCCACGACAACGTCGACCACGAGAACGACATCGAGGGTCCGTTCACCGGAACGGCGCTCGGCTCCTGCGGCCCGAAGCACACCTTCGAGATCGCCGACTACAAGACCCGCACCCTGGCCGCGCTCGCCATCGGCCTGCCGACCGACGACTTCACCGTGAAGCTCTTCGCCCCCGACGGGACCCTGCTCGTGGAGGGTGACCTGCTCACCAGCCCCGAGGCCGCGACCTACACCGCGGAGAAGATCGACCCGGGGACGTACGCGGTCCAGGTCTGTCCCTTCGACGACTCGCTCCTCGTCGGCAGCTACACGGTCACCGTCGCGTCCTCCGACGCGGGCGCGGAGACAGGTGACCTGCCGGGCGGCAACCCGCGCTGGTCCTACTTCCCCGGCACTCCCGACGCCGCCTCGACCGGCGGCGACGCGGTCCCGGCCAACGACGTGGTCGCCTGCTGGACCAAGGTGTCCGAGTGCACCGGGCCGGAGCTGAAGAGCCTGGCCAACGCCGGTCCCTGGGACACGCTGCTCAACACGGCGGTCGGGGTGCCTTCCCTGACGACCGTCGGCAACAACGCCAACACCCACGAGGGCTGGCTCTCGCCGCTGGCCGCCGGCGGCCTCGAGCAGGCGCCGATCTCGCCCCTGCGTGACTACACGGGGAGGTTCACCGATGCCTGGAACAACTCCAGGTGCGCGCCGACCAACCTGGTCCCGGGTGGAAACGACGTCAACTACGTGGTCGGCAACCTGTTCGCGAGCCACAACCGGATGCACGACTGGTCCTACTTCCTCGGCTTCACCGAGGAGAACTACAACCTGCAGACCGACAACCTCGGCCGCGGCGGTCGTGGCCTCGACGCCGAGGTCGGCAACGCGCAGGCCGCCGCGATCGACTCGCAGGTCATCGAGCAGACCGGGCTGCTGACCGGCCGCAACAACGCCAACCAGCTGACCCTGATGGACGGCGTCCCGGGCATCACCAACCAGTACCTCTTCCAGCCCGCCGCCGGCGCCTTCTACGCGCCCTGCACCGACGGTTCGCTCGACTTCGGGATCGTCGGCCACGAATACACCCACGCCATCTCCAACCGGATGATCGGCGGGCCCGACGACGGCATCACCTCCGAGCAGGGTGGCGCGATGGGTGAGTCGTGGGGCGACCTGGCCGGGGCCGAGCACATGTTCGCCCACGACCTCTACAACGGCGGCACCCCGTGGGCCGTCGGCACCTACGCGACCGGCAACACCGAGACCGCGATCCGCGACTTCGCGATCGACAAGAACCCGCTCAACTTCTCCGACTACGGGTTCGACACGACCGGGCCCGAGGTCCACGCCGACGGCGAGATCTGGAACGGCACGATGTGGTCGGTCCGCAAGGCGCTGGTCGACAAGTACGACGCCACCTACCCCTACGCCGACAAGGCCCTGCAGCTGCGCTGCTCGGTCGGGACGACGACGGCCTCGCCGCTGGCCGCCGACAAGTGCCCCGGCAACCGCCGCTGGATCCAGCTGGTCTTCGACTCGTTCCTGCTCCAGCAGGGTGCGACCTCGATGCTGGATGCCCGCGACGCCTTCCTCGCCGCCGACCAGATGCGCTTCGGCGGTGCCAACCGTGAGGTGATCGCGAAGGCGTTCGCCCAGCGCGGCATGGGCCAGTACGCCACCACGACCGCCGACAGCGACGAGCCGACCCCGAGCTTCGCCTCGCCGGCCTCGCGCAACGTCAAGGTCACCTTCAGCGCCCCCGGATCCGGAAAGGTGTATGTCGGTCGCTTCGAGGCGCGGGCCACTCCGATCGCCGACACGAACACCGCCACGGCGCTCGGAGCGGTGGCGCACTTCGTCCCCGGGACGTACGAGCTGCTCTACGTCTCCGCCACCGGAGGCGCCCAGCGCAAGACGGTCACGGTCTCCCCCGCGGAGGTCACCAAGACGGTCGCGTTCGCGTCTGCGACCAACCTTGCCGCGGCCGCCAACGGGGCCACGGTGCTCTCCTCGACCGAGGGCTCACGCAACCCCGGCGCCCTGATCGACGGGACCGAGGGCACCAACTGGGGCGGCGTGACCGCCGACCATGTGGACACCGCCACGCCGTCGGTCGCCGTCGACCTGGCCGGTGGGACACGCACGGTCAAGTCGGTCAACGTCAGCGCCTACCTGTCGCCGGCCACCGACACCGATGCCGACTCGGGTTCGCGCTTCACCGCCCTGCGGAAGTTCGCACTCGAGGCGTGCGTATCCGCGTGCGACACGGCCGGCGCGACCTGGAAGCGCTTCTACACCTCGGCCGCCGACGCCTTCCCCGGAAAGCGCCCGCGGCCGGTCGCGCCCAACCTCAACCTGCGCACCTTCGACGTCCCCGACACCTACGCCGCGGCGGTCCGTCTGGTGGCGCTGGAGAACCAGTGCACGGGCTATGCCGGCTACGCCGGTGAGCAGGACACCGACCCGCTCACCACGACCGACTGCAAGACCGGCTCCGACCGCGGCACGATCGTCCACGCCGCCGAGCTGCAGGTCTTCGGGCAGTAGGCCACATGGGCGGGTTGCAGAAACCTGCAATCCGCCCATGTCATCATTTTGCATTGCATGTTTTTGCAGAAGTGATGACGAAGGCGGCTCCGGCATGCCACAGTAGTGCTCGCCCCGCTGGTGACCCGAGACGCCAGCGGGGCTTTTCTATGCCCAGCATGGGCTGAGCCGAGATGCGGGACACGCTCAGGCGTCCGCAGGACCCTGGCGACCGCGCGTGGCCCGGGGTAGAACTGAGACCAGCGGCAGGCGGGGGTCCTGCCGGACTGGAGACCCATGCGATGAAGGCTCTGAGGTACGTCACGATCGGCGCTGCGCCGGAGATCAGCGAGGTTCCGGTGCCGGAACCCGGACCGGGTGAGGTGCGCGTGAAGATCACCGCCGCTGGCGCCTGCCACTCCGACTCGTTCCTGATGGGTCTGCCGGAGGAGGCCTGGCACACGTTCGGCTACCCGCTGCCGATGACGCTCGGTCACGAGGGCGTCGGTGTCGTCGACGCGCTCGGCGAAGGCGCTCGCGGGATCGAGACCGGCGAGCCGGTGGCGATCTACGGCCCGCAGGGCTGCGGGCGCTGCTACCCCTGCGCGCAGGGCAAGGAGAACTACTGCGAGCGCGCCGCCGAACTCCACATCAGCCCGCCAGGACTCGGCACCGACGGGACCATGGCCGAGTACGTCCTCGTCCCCGACGCCCGCCACCTGCTGCCGCTCGGCGACCTCGACCCGGTCGCCAACGTGGCGCTCACCGACGCCGGCCTGACGCCCTACCACGCCATCAAGGGCTCACTGCCCAAGCTGGTCGCCGGCTCGACCGCCGTCGTGATCGGTGCGGGCGGCCTCGGCCACGTCGCCATCCAGCTCCTGCGGGCCCTCTCCCCCGCCACTGTCATCGCGCTCGACCTCGGCGAGGACAAGCTAGCCCTGGCCACCGACGTCGGCGCCCACCACGCCTTCCTGTCCGACAAGACGGCCGCCGACAACATCCGCAAGGTCGTCGGCGCCCGCGGCGTCACCGCCGTCTTCGACTTCGTCGGCGCCCAGCCGACCGTCGACCTGGCCGCTTCCGTGATCGGCGTGGAGAGCGACCTGGTGATCGTCGGCGTAGGCTCCGCAACCGCCCAGGTCGGCATGCTCGCCAAGCCGTACGACGCGGTGATCCGGGGTCCTTACTGGGGCTCGCGCTCGGAGCTGATGGAGGTCTTCGACCTGGCCCGTGCCGGGCTCGTGCACGTGGAGACGGAGCAGTTCTCACTCGACGAGGCACCGGAGGCGTACCGGCGTCTTCACGAGGGGACGCTTCGCGGCCGCGCCGTCGTCGTTCCCTAGGCCGTCAGACCGGGTGACCTGAGCCCGACTCACGGAGGGGCGGCACACATCCGGGGCCAGGGCATGCGGTTCGGCGATACGCCGCATCGTGCCCGTTCACCGGCCAGATGCTGAAGCGCACGTCTAGGTGCGACGAAAGACCCTGATGCGCCCGTCGGGGAGTCGCTCATAGGCGTAGTCGGCGTCGTGGATCCGACGATGGTCGCTGGGACACAACAGCACCATGTTGGCGAGGTTGGTGACTCCGCCTTCGGACCACGGCGTCAGATGATGGGCCTCGGTCCAGGCGGCGGGGGCGTCGCAGTCCTCGGCTTGGCAGCCTTGATCTCGGAGCCGGAGGGCTCGGTGTTGGATCGGGTGGGCCAGGCGGGCGGTGCGGCCGAGGTCGAGGACTTCGGAGTTGGTGCCGAGGACGGCGGGGACGAGGTCGGCGTTGCAGGCCAGCCGGCGGGCTTCGGCGGCGGTGATCTTCTCGCCGTCGAACCCCAAGGCTGCGGTGCCGAGGTCGTTGCGTAGGTCCTCGACGCTCATGGTGATGAAGACCGTGGTGGCGTGGCCACCGTGCCTGGGGAGGAGGTCGACGTCGTAGGTCTCGACGACCCGGGCGAACGCCTGCCCCAGCAACCGGTCATAAGGGGCTTTGCGGCCCTTGTCCTCCGCGGACCACTTCCGCGGCTGGGCCAGGGAATCCAAGATCGTGCGCAGCCGCATCCCGACCGCACGGGAGACCCTCGCGTGGAGGTCGATGGTGCCGTCACCGTTGTCACGGGAGGAGAAGAACGTACGCCGGGCGGCGTGTTCTTCCTCGCGCTGCAGGGCTTTGGCCTCGGCGGCCTCGAACCTCTCGGGGTCGACCTCGACCAGGATCCGCCGTCCGGCGATCTTGAGCTGGTTCGCGGTCAACTGGGTCGCGTGATCCACGAGCAGTTTCTCGGCCAGGGCCAGGTCCTCTGCACTGACGGCGGGGTCGGTCGCGAGGTTGTCGAGGGCTTGGGTGAGCACCCGGGCCTTGTCCTGGGACACCACTCCCTCAGCCAGCCCAGCCGCGACCAGTTCATACTTCGCGACGCTGGTGGCGAGTTTGATCTGGGAGCGGGCCACACCCTTGTCGACCAGGAGTTCGGTCCGAAGCCAGCCCGAGGCGTCCTTGGCACCGGTCTCCTCGGCGATATCACCCGCCTCAGCGAGCACTCGCAGCTGCAACGCGGCCTGCTGGGCCTGGAGTTTCTCCAAGCGTTCGAGGAGGTCCTTCTTCTGGCTGGTGTGCCAGTAGGCAGGGTCGCTCGAGAGGAGCTCTGCGAGGGCGGTCTCGATGGCCTGCAGGGCGGCGTCGATCGCATCGCCGGGGTTGGTTCCCCAGGGGTCGATGTCGCGGCCGAGACTCATCGCCTGCCCTCTCTCAGAGGCGTGTTGTGATGGTCCTGATTCTACGCCTCAACCACCCCACTGGCTATCTATTTTCCCTGTTCAAAGCCGGTTTTCGTGGTGAGCGACAGATCTCGCTTCTGTGGATGGTAAGTGGCCCGAAGGGCCACCCTCGCGCCCCATCAAGACCACCCGTCGCAAGGAAGAATGCGCTGCGCCACACCCGGGCCGCCGCCCCGATAGCCAGCCTGTGATTATCGGGTCTGGTTGGCCTGGGGCCGACTGATGCAAGGGTTGGTGCCGGTCTCGGTCGTGGTGTGACTCATAGCCAGC
>NZ_JBHWLY010000009.1:0-40693 GCF_042730435.1 Nocardioides sp. NPDC059952
ATGCTCGTGCGCCCGCGGGGGTGCGACCCGCGGGGGTTGGGGGCGTGCGCCCCCCGCCCTGTGGGGGGGGGGGGGGGGCGGCCGCCCCGGCCCCCCCCGGCCCTGCCCCACCATCGACCACCGAGCAGTCAGGAGACCCGATGTATCCCAGACACGACTGGCGTCCACTCCCCGCCGCCCGCGGCGAGGTCCGCCTCTCCCCCGACATGCCGGCGCTGCGTACCGGCTCCGGCGGCTTCCTCCGGCTGCACGACCTGCCCGGCCCCGGCCGGATCCCGACCTACCGCTACCTCCTGCGCGTACGCCGCGCCGCGCTCGAACGCGAGGAGCGGGTCCGCGCCTCACGGTGGCCAGAGGGTCGGCGCAGCGTGCTCGTCCTCGGCCGCGACCGGCTCAGCCGCGCACTGGCCGCCGAGCTGGCGCGCTCGGGTGCCGACGTCAGTCGCGACACCGGGAGCGAGCAGCCTCCGCGTGCCGATGCCGTCGTGGACGTACGCGAGGCTCCGCAGCGCTCCGAGCCCGGCGAACCCCCGGGGCAGCTCATCGGCGGCGGAACGGTGCTGCTGCGCGGCCGGCGCGAGGGCAGCCGGATGCTGATCTTCCCACTCGCCGTCGACGGCAGCGAGGCCACCCCCGACCAGGTCAGCCGCCGTCGGCTGGCCGCCTCCGCCGCCGCCCCCGAGCTCTCCTCCTGGCTCTCGAGCAGCCGCCGCGATCCACGGCCGCTGGCCCGGGCGACCCTGACGCTCACGGTCGCGCGCTGCCTGTCGATCCTGGAGGACTGGGCGGCCGAGGATCCCGCCGTCGCCGAGCACCGGCGCCTGCTGCGCGTCATCGGGGACGGTCTGCGCGAACGTACCCACACGGTCCTCGGGTTCGACGAACCGGCGCCGCGCCCGCAGGGACCCGCCCGGTGACCGACCCCGAGGTCGTTCCCTTCCCGGTCAGCACCCGCGACGGCGTGGTCCTCGGCGGCTGGCTGGCCCGCTCGGTCGGCGCCACCCAGGCCGTGGTGCTCGTACGCACGCCGTACGACGCCAACGCCCACCTGCCGCTGGCCCGGTCGCTGGCCCGTCGCGGCTTCGACTGCCTGGTCCAGGACGTACGCGGCCGCTACACCTCAGGCGGCACCTGGCGGCCCTACGCCGCCGAGGCCGTCGACGGCCTCGACACCGTCGACGCCCTGCATCAGCGCTGCCCGCGAACCCCCGTGGTGGCCTACGGCGCCTCCTACGCCGCCCACACCGCACTCGAGACCGCGCGTGCCGACCGCAGGGTGAGCCGGGTGGTCGCCCTGGTGCCGGCCCTCGGCGCCCACGAGACCGCCTACGCCGTCGATGGGACCCCACAGCACCTGGACCGGCTCGGCTGGTGGACGATCCACGGCTTCGGCCGCCGAGCCGAGCCGGCGCTGGCACCCGAGGTCCTCCGGGCCGCGACCGCCGTCGCGGATCGCGAGGGCCCGATGGCTGCCGCGGCCGGTCTCGGCTGGGAGTCGACGCGCCTGGACGCCTTCGGCGAGCTCTGGACCACCCCGGCACTCGACCTGGCCGATCACTTCGGCGATGCCACCGCGCCGCTCCTGGTGGTCACCGGCGACGCCGACCCGTTCGACGCGTACGCCCGCCGGCTGGCCGTCGGGTGGGGCGCCCGCAGCGGGGCGGAGAGCGCCCTGGTCAGCGGCCCCTGGGGCCACGACCTCGGCACCACGGACCCCTCGCTCCGGGCGGCGTACGACGCTGCCGGCTCCCCCGGCCGCACCATCCTGCGCTGGCTCACCGAGGACGAGCCCGCACCCGGCCAGGAGCTTCGGCTCGATGCCTCCTCCCGGGCCTGGTCCGAGCGGCCAACGGTCACCACGACAGCGCCGGCAACCGAGAGAGGACACGCATGACCGAGTCACCCACAGCGATGCCGCCGCTGGACATCGAGCGGCTGGTGGACGAGGAGACCGGGCTGATCCGGCGGGTGCGCGAGGTGCTGCGTCCCGAGCGGGCGCCATGGCGCTACACCTCGCTGACCGCCGAGGTCTCCGACGCACGCTGGCTCGGCGACTGGCCGGCCGACCGGGTCTCGCTCGGCACCACCTTCGGCGACGTCGCCGGGGCCCGGATCGCAGCGATCGCGGAGGGGGTCGAGCGCTACTGCGGAAACTTCATCCCGGACGGGCTCGACCCGGCCGAGTTCCGCCTCGGAACCGCGGACGAGCTGCGGGGCCAGGGCCAACCTGTCATCGACCTCGATGATCTTCCGTGTTGGAGCGCAGAACAGCTCGCCCGCCCGGACTTCCCCTATCGCGCGCTCGACGTCCAGGTGCCGACGCTGTGGAGCCGCTGCCGCGAGCAGCCGGTCTCCGGCTACACCGAGGATGCGGCCGACGTGTGGATGCCGCACGCCCTGGTCGGCCTCAACTGGCGCCAGCGCCGGTTCGCCCACCTGGACCGCGTCTTCCACCTCAACTACGCAGGCATCGCCACCGGGCAGGGCGCAGCCGATGCCCACGACCGCGGGCTTCTCGAGGTCCTCGAGCGCGACGCCCTCGAGGTGTGGTGGCACCACGACGGACCGGCTCGCGGCATCGACACCGCGTCCGTCCCGGGCCTGAGCGCGGACCTGGACGGAGCGCCCCTGGACGTCCACGTCGTCCAGATGCCCACCGACCTGGCCCCGGCCATGGCCGCGCTCGTGCGCGACCGGGAGACGGGGGTCTACGCGGCGGGCTTCTCGGCATCCACCGACCCGTTGCGGGCCGTGCGCAAGGCCGTTCTCGAGGCGGTCCACACCTGGATCTACACCCTCGGCTGCCGCGACGCCGACGGCTGGGTCTTCCAGGCCGTACGCGCCGGACTGATGGCTCCCGGCCTCTACCTCGACCACCGCGAGGACCGCCGCTACCTCGACGCCGCCGGGCCGGACTTCGCGAACGTCCGCGACCTCGGCGCCCATGTCCAGGTATGGCTCGATCCCCGGGTGCACCGCCTCGCCGAGCGGTTCACCGCACCGTCCCTCGGCACCGTGCCCGTCTCCGAGGTGCCGGCCACCGACATCCCCGAGGTGCGCCGCCGGCTGCATGAGGGCGGTCACCGGGTCATCACCCGCGACCTCACCACGCGCGACGTGGCACAGACGCCGCTGCGGGTCGTACGCACGTTCGTCACCGGCCTGGTGCCGAACGCCCCCGCCGCGTTCCGCTACCTCGGGATGCCGCGCTTCGGCGAGGCCGCGCGGCGACGGGGCTGGACCCCGGCCGACCCCGGCGAGCCGCTGACGATGTGCCCTCCGCCCCACATGTGACCAGGAGCCGACCATGATTTCGAGCCGGGCGATCCTCGAGAGCGCCTTCTCCCCGGACCCTCCGGGCGCACCGCTGCCTCCCGGGCCGCGCGCGAACCTCTGGCCCGGCGAGCCCGTCGATCCCGTCGAGGTCGGAGGCGCCCCGGCGACGGCCGTCCACCGGCTGTGGCGGGCGCGCGGCCACCATCCGCGCCCTGACGGGACGCTGACGTCGGTCCCGCGCCGCGCCGTCCCCTCGGCAGGCGCTGCCTATCCGGTGCAGTGGCACCTGGTGGTGCCTCCTGGCCACGGCGGCCACCTCGGACCCGGACGCTACGTCTACCTGCCGGCGTCCGAGCAGTTCGTCCGCCGCCTCGAGCCCCGAGTCCCTGCCCGTCCCGGCCCCGTCGAGGTCGTTCTCACGGTCCAGCCCGGACGCACCTTCGGCCGTTACCGTCACCGGGCCTGGCCGTTGTGGGTCGCCGACGCGGCGTACGCGCTCGAGGCGCTGCTGCTGCTGATCCCCGACGCCCACCTGCCCGCGGACTGGTCCGATCTCGCCGCCGTCCGGCGCGCCCTCGATCTGCCTCGCGCCGCCCAGACCGCGTGGTGGCTCGAGCGCGGCCTGGTGCCCGAGATCGCCCTGGCCCGCATCCGGCTGCCCCTCGCGCCGTACCTCGACGAGGTCGCCTCTGCCGCGATCTCGTCTCGGCGCAGCCCGGCACCCGAACTCTTCCAGCAGCGCCGCCGCTTTCAGGGCACGGCCTCCCAGGACGTCGCCGAGGTGGCCCGGCAGAGCGGCCAGTCCTGGGTGCTCGGGGCCGACCGGGTCCTCGGCTGGGCACGCCCCGCAGGTCTGGATGCGGGCGGCTACGCCCGGCTGTGGCAGCTCCACCGCGAGGCCGCCCGGCACACCTACTCCCTGAACGCCCGAGGCCACGGAGTCCGCGGCGTCTCCGGGTTCTGCACGCCCCCGGCCGGCTCACCGCCGCTGGTCCATGCCCTCGCCATCCTCGAGAACGGAGCCGACGGATGATGGTCGACACGCTGCTGCTGCGCACCGCGCTGCGACATCCCGGACCCGCCGCGACGACCGTCGGGCTGCAAGTCCTGGTGACCGCCACCTACCTCCCGCAGGCCTATGCCCTGGCGCAGGGACTGTTCGCGGTGGTCGACGGCGACGAGGACCGCGCGGTGGCGGCGGCGCTGTGGATCGCGGGGATCGTCGCCGCACGCTGGCTCCTGTCGTGGGTGCAGGCGCGCGCCGCGGCACGACTGGGCGAGGACGTACGCCTCGGGGTGCGCGACGAGGCTCTGCGCGGCGTCCTGGTGCCGGAGGCCCTGCACGACCCCGGCCGGCGCGACGGCGGTCTCCGCACGGCGCTCGTCGACGGGGTCGACAGGGTCGACGCGTACGTCACCCGCTACCTGCCCGCGTTGGCCCAGGCCCTCGTGCTGATCCCGCTCGTGACCGTCCTGCTGGTCCTCGTCCACCCGATCACCGGTCTCGCTGCCGGCCTGGCTGCCGCCGCCGCGCTGCTGGCTCCGTTGTTGTGGAAGCGGCTCATGCGCCGGCGCTCGGACGACCACTGGGACACCTACGAGGGCCTGGGTTCCGACCTGCTCGAGGCCCTCCGTGGGATGTCGACGCTGCGCCTGCTCGGCCAGGTCGGGACGACCCGTGCCCGGATGGCACAGCGAAGCGAGGACCTGCACCGCGCGACGGTGCGGGTGATGCGTACGTCGCTGCTCGACACCGCGCTCATCGACCTCGCCGTCCAGGGTGGCACCGTCGCCGCCGCCGGTCTCGCCGTCGTGGCCAGCGTGAACGGGAGCGGGGTACCGCCGACCGAGCTCTACCTGGCACTCATGCTCGTCAGCGAGGTCTTCCGGCCCATCCGGGACCTCGCCGGCGCCTGGCATGCGGGCTACCTCGGCACCTCCGCCGTCCCCGCGCTGCAAAGACTCGGCGTCGGCCGGGGCCACGGCACAGCGACGAGCGGCCCGGCGGAGGACGCCCGGCAGCCATCGCCAGGAGCCGCGCTCGTCCTCGACGACGTCTCGTTCGCCTACCCCGACGGGCCGGCCATCCTCGACGGCGTCAGCGCCGCCTTCGAGCCCGGCGCGGTCACCGCCGTCGTCGGCCCGAGCGGCGCCGGGAAGACCACCCTCCTCGACCTCGTCCTCACCTACCTCTCCCCCGCCGGCGGCCGTGTCCTCCTCGACGACCGGCCGGTGCGGACGTCCGACGTCGCGGTGGTCTCGCAGCGGCCGGTGCTCTTCGAGGGAACCGTCCGCGAGAACCTCCGCGTCTCCCGTCCGGACGCGAGCGACACAGATCTGTGGGAGGCGTGCGCGGCGGCCGGCATCGAGGAGGAGGTACGACGCCTACCCGCCGGCCTCGACACCCCGATCGCCAGCGCCGGAGCGAGCCTGTCCGGCGGTCAGCGCCAGCGGATCGCGCTGGCCCGGGCCGTCCTCTCGGATCGGCCGGTCCTGCTCGCCGACGAGCCGACCAGCGCCCTCGACCCGGCCTCGGCACGCACCGTCACCGCCACGCTCGCACGGCTCTCGACCGACCGCATCGTGGTCGTGGTCGCCCACCGTGAGGAGTCTCTCGACGGGGTCGAGCGCGTGCTCGAGCTCGCCGACGGGCGGCTCACCCCGCTGCTCGACAGGAGCCAGGTATGACCGCCATGACCACCTCCGTGCGGCCCTTCAGCAGTCTGCTCGGCCACCTGGGCGGCGAGCGCCGCGCGATCGCCGCCACCATCGTGCTCGTGGTCGTCAGCCAGGTGTGTCTGGGGGCGATCTCGGTGCTGCTCGCCGCCGCCGTCGGCCACGCCGTCGTACACCACAGCGCGCCCTCGGACTGGTTCTGGGCACTGCTGGCCGGGCTCGTGGCGCTCCGGGCAGCGTTGACCTGGGGCGAGATGGACGCCTCCCACGCGCTCGCGTTCCGGGTGCTCGCCCGGCTGCGGATGGCGCTCTTCGACCGCTATGCGGTCGCGCTGCCGACCAAGCGTCGCGAGAACGTCGGCCGGGCCGCGTCGACCGCGATGAGCGACACCGAGCGTCTGGAGTTCTTCTACGCCCACACCGTGGCCCAGCTCGTGGCTGCGGCGGTCAACGCGCTCCTCGGCCTGATCCTCCTCGCCGTCGTGGAGCCGCGGCTCGCGCTCGTCACCCTCACCGGGCTCACGCTCGTGCTCTCGACCGTTCCGCTCGGTCGGCACCGCCTGGAGGCGCTCGGAGGCGAGATGGTCGAGGCGACCGGCGCCCTCTCCGACCGTGCCGTCGACGTGCTCGGCGGCCTCCGCGAAGTCCTGGGCTACGGCATCCACGGACCGGTGCGCCGTCAGATCAGGGAGACCGGCGCCGCGGCCGCCCGGGCGGCGGGCAGGCTCGAGACCACCCATCGCGTCCTCGCCGGTGCCCGGGAGGCCGCTGTGACGCTCGTCGGCGTGGGCGTGCTGGTCGGCGTCATCGGCCGTGGCGTCGCCGCCGAGCACGTCGCCGCCCTGATCGTCCTCGCGCTGGCGACGGTCTCACCGGTCGCCGACGCCGCCGCCACCTGCGCCCGGCTGCCCGCCCTGCGTGCTGCCGCCACCCGGGTCGGCGAGGAGCTCGCCCGCCCGGCCGCGCTCACCCGCGACACCCCGCCGGCCGCTCTGCCCGAGGGACCGCTCGGCCTCATGATGAGCGAGGTGGGCTTCGGGTACGACGGCCGCCGGGTGCTCGACGGGTTCAGCCTGAGGATTGCTCCCGGTGAGCACGTCGGCCTCCGCGGGGCGTCCGGAGCCGGCAAGTCCACCGTGGTGGCGCTCGCCAGCCGGCTCTGGGACCCGGACAGCGGCACCGTCGCCCTGACGGGCTCGACCACGAGCGAGGTGGCGATCTCGGCCGTCGACGACAACGAGCTGCGAGCCGCACTGGCCACCGTCGAGCAGGACGGCGCGCTCTTCACCGGCACCGTGCGGGACGCCATCGCCGCTCCGTCGACGACTGACGCCGAGATCGAGGACCTGCTCGCCCGCCTCGGGCTCGCGGGCACGGTCACGCCGGGGAGCCACATCGGCGAGGGCGGCCTCCGCCTCAGCGGCGGCCAGCGGGCGCGGCTCCGGCTGGCGCGCGCCGTCCTGCACCGTCCACGGATCCTGATCCTGGACGAGCCGACGGCAGACCTCGACGAAGCCTCCGCCCGGTTGGTCACCGACCTGCTCGGCACCGTCCCGGCCACGATGCTGGTGGTCTCCCATCGCCACCAGACCCTCGCCGCCATGGATCGTGTCGTCGACATCACCTCGCGAGAGGCCTCCGAGGGCACCAAGAAGGCCCGCAGAGCCCGTAACCACGCGGGACACGCGGCGCGTGAACGTTGAAGATCCCCAGGTCTGGCCTACGCTGGCGACGAGCCGCATCTCGTCAACCTTTGCGGCTCGGATCAACGATTAAAGGAGATCGCATGAACCGCACCGACCTGGTGAGCGAAATCGCCAAGCAGGCCGAGATCACCCAGACGCAGGCCTCCGCCGCCCTGGGTGCCGCCATCGAGGCGATCAGCGCAGCCGTCGCTGACGGCGACAAGGTCACGCTGCCCGGCTTCGGTACGTTCGAGTCGCGCGAGCGCTCGGCTCGCACCGGCCGTAACCCGCAGACCGGCGCAGAGATCAAGATCCCGGCCTCGAAGGGCCCGGCGTTCAAGGCCGGCTCCGCATTCAAGGAGCGGGTCGCCAAGGGCTGAGTCCCTGGACACCACGAAGGGCCGGATCGATCCTCGATCCGGCCCTTCGTCTATTTCCCCGACCCGGCGCAACTGCCCCGGCAATCCACGCCGAGTCGGGGTCAGCCCTGGCGAGCCTTGAGGCGCGGGTTCAGCTTGTTGATCACGTAGACCCGGCCGCGGCGGCGTACGACCTGGGAGCCGGGCTGGTTCTTCAGCGACCGGATGGAGTTGACGACCTTCATGGGGCCTATCCCTTCGTGCTCGTGTAGGGCAGCAGCGCGACCTCGCGGGCGTTCTTGATCGCCTTGGTGACGGCTCGCTGCTGCTGCGGGGTGATTCCGGTGACGCGGCGGGAGCGGATCTTGCCGCGGTCGGAGATGAACGTACGCAGCAGCTGCACGTCCTTGTAGTCGACGTAGGTCACGTCCGGGGCCAGCAACGGCTTGCGCCGCTTGCGGACGGGGGACGGTGGTCGTTTCGGCATGGGGAGCGTTCCTCTCAGCGGATCGTGGCAGGGTCGACGTAGCCACGCTGGACCGCACGGACCAGGCGACGGGGCACGTCGTAGGTCTGTCCGTCGACCGTCACCGGCACGAGCGCGACCGGGGTCGCCTTCCAGCTCGAGCGGCGGTGGCGGGTGTTGCTGCGCGACATCTTGCGCTTGGGTACGGCCATGGCGGCCTCCTTCTCGTGGGTTGATGCGGGTCGAGATCAGGCGGCCCGGCCGATGGGACCGAGCCAGTCCTCGAGCCCGTCCCAGGACTCCTCCCAGATCTGGCCGCGCCGGGCGATCTCCTGGTCGGTGAGCAGGGCGCGCTCGAAGGCACGCGGGATCTCCGTGGCCTCGTCGTCGATGCCGATCACGACGATCCGGGTGAGCCGCTCGGTGCGACCCCACTTCTGGGTCGAGCCGACGCTCGCCTGGCCGCCGGCGCCGTCCCAGACGCAGATGTCGTCGGGGCGGGTCGGCACCCAGAAGCAGCCGCGCGAGCGGCGCGGGCCGCCGCCGAGGAGCTCCAGCTCCTCCTGGAACCGGACCGGGTGGATCGGGCGCTCCGAGCACAGGTCGAGCCGCCAGGCACCGCCCTCGGGCAGCGGCGGCAGCGCGTTGCGGCGCACCTCCGCGACCCAGGCCTCCACCGCGTGGTGGCGGTGCACGCCGGCGACCAGACCGACGGCATCGAGGAGCGAGGGGTCGGTCACCACCGGCGTACCGGGCCTGGCCAGGGTCGCCACCAGCGACCGCTCCTCGGGCTCGGGAGCCTCGGTGATGCAGACGACGTCGGCGTACTCGACGATCGCGCTGCCGACCTCGGCGACGCCACGACGGTCGTCCTCGGAGGTCGCCAGCCCGCGCTCGTCGAGGAGGTCGGGACCGAGCAGGTCCTCGGCGACCGTCGTACCCTCGAGCGCCGCGACGACGGCGGAGATGCCGATGTGCGGGGCCATCCGCGGCGCCCAGGCGAGCACCCGGCAGACCTGGACCGCCTCCGCGGCGACCGGCAGGCAGGCCACGATGCTCCCCCAGCGACCTCGAGCCGCCAGGCGTTCGAGCGTCGGCACGATGTCCTCACGGATCGCGCAGGCCACGCAGGCGTGGGCGAGGTTGATCTCCTCGTGCTCGATCACGCCGGTGAGGTCGCTGACGACGCGGGTGAGGAGCTGGCGCCCGGGGTCGATGACGTGACGCACCATGACCGCGTCCGGAAGGCCGAGGTGGAGCGAGATGGTCGCCGAGAGCATCGCGCCCTCCTCGACCCCGCTCACCAGGATCACCGGCACCTTGGGGCTGGACAGGTTGCGGGGCGACCGCGGACGAGGCGCGCTCATCAGCCGCGCCCGTAGCGGCGCTTGAACCGCTCGACTCGTCCCTCTGTGTCGACTACCCGGCCGCGTCCCGTCCAGAACGGGTGGCTGGCGCTGGAGACGTCGACGTCGACGACCGGGTAGGTCTCGCCGTTCTCCCAGGTGATCCGCTCGTGGTCGTCGGCGAGACGCTCGAAGAGCGTCGACCGCATCAGGAAGAGCTTGTCCGCCGAGCGGTCGCGGAAGACGACCGGCCCGGAGGCAGGGTGGATGCCTTGCTTCATGGGGACCTCCCGTTGTCATTAATGATAACGGTTCTCATCTTACTCACAACGAGTCCCCTGTGCCCACATCGAGGCCAACATCACTCCTCGGCGGTATGGGTGTGCATGCGTACGCCGTCACTGTTGAAGATGCTCAGCACCTGCGCCGGGCGTGACCCGGTCGCGAAGATGGCGTGGGGCACCCGGGTGTCGAACTCGGCCGCCTCGCCGCGGGTCAGCACCAGATCGCGGTCGCCCAGCAGCAGCCGCAGCTTGCCGGAGATGACGTAGAGCCACTCGTAGCCGTCATGGACCCGCGGCTCCGGCACCTCGGTCACCGGCTCGTAGGTGATCTTGAAGGTGCTGACCGGCGAGCCCTCCGGAGTCAGCGGCGCGATCACCATGCCGTCCTTGTGGATCACCGGCCGGCGCACCCGCGGATCCGGGACCGAGGGTGTGACCAGGCTGTCGAGCCCCACGCCGAGGTGTCGGGTCAGCGGGATGAGCAGCTCCAGGCTCGCCTGCCGCTTGCCCGACTCGAGCCGGGACAGGGTGCTCGGCGACATCTCGGCCATCGCGGCCAGCTGATCCAGGGTCCAGCCCTTGCTGTGCCGGATCGCCCGGATCCGGGGTCCGACCTGCTTGAGCTCGTCGATCATGTGCTCCATCTCCCATTTGCCATTTCAGCAAGAACCCTTGCCGTTCTTTCATTGTGCCACTGAACTGGATGACATGAACGCACACACAGAACACTTCGACGTGATCGTCATCGGCGGTGGCGCCGCCGGCCTCTCCGCGGCCCTCATGCTCGGCCGCTCCCGCCGCCGGACCCTCGTGATCGACTCCGGATTTCCCCGCAACCGCTTCGCGGCGCACATGCACGGTGTCCTCGGCCACGAGGGCATCGACCCCGCGGAGCTGTTGTCCAAGGGACGCGAGGAGCTGGCTGCGTACGACGTGGAGATCCGGCCCGGCCGCGTCGCCCGCCTCGACGAGACCGAGCACGAGGACGGGGACGGGAAGGGCGTGAGCCTCCTGCTGGACGACGGCGAGCGGCTCACCGGCCGGGCCGCGATCGTGGCGACGGGCGTCACCGACGAGCTTCCCGACATCCCGGGCCTGGCCGAGCGCTGGGGCGCCACCGTCCTGCACTGCCCCTACTGCCACGGCTGGGAGGTGCGCGAGCGGCGGATCGGCGTGCTGACCACCTCACCGCTCGGGATGCACCAGGCGCAGCTGATCCGGCAGTGGAGCGACGACGTCGTCGTCTTCACGGCGGGGCTCGGTCCGCTGGAGGAGGCCGACGAGCAGCGGCTGCTGTCGCGCGGGATCACCCTCGTGGCCTCGCCTGTCACCGAGGTTCTCGGTGACGGTGACCAGGTCACCGCGGTGCGCACCGCGGACGGGCTGACCACGGAGGTCGGCGCCATCTTCACCGCCGGCACCCTCCGCCCGCACGACGGCTTCCTGACCCACCTCGGCCTCGATCGCACCGAGACGCCCGTCGGCAGCTTCCTCGCCGTCGACGCGACCGGCAAGACCAGCAGCGACCGGATCTGGGCGGTCGGCAACGTCTCCAACCCGATGGCCAACGTCCCGATCAGCATGAGCGCCGGCACCATGGCCGGCAGCGTCGTGAACATGACCCTGGTCACCGACGACTTCGACCGCGCCGTCGCCGGGCCCGCCCCGGTGGACTTCTGGCAGGAGAAGTACGCCGGCAGTGACCGGATCTGGTCCGGCAAGGTCAACACGGTGCTCGGTGACGTCGCCGCCGGCCTCGAGCCCGGGACGGCACTCGACCTGGGCTCCGGCGAGGGTGCCGACGTCATCTGGCTGGCGCGGCAGGGCTGGCGGGCGACCGGCATCGACATCTCCGAGAACGCCGTCGCTCGTGGACGCGAGGCCGCGCGCGCGGCCGGGCTCACCGACGAGCAGGCTCGGTTCCTCGTCTCCGACCTCTCCTCGCCGTCCGCGCTCGGCGAGGGTTACGACCTGGTCACCGCGAGCTTCTTCCACTCCCCCGTCGACCTGCCCCGCACCGACATCCTGCGCCGGGCGGCCGGGCTCGTGAACGTGGGCGGCCACCTGCTCCTCACCTCTCACGCCGCCGCGCCGTCGTGGGCCGACGCCTCCGCGCACGAGCACCGCTTCCTCGACGCCAAGGAGGAGCTGGAGGCGCTCGACCTGCCCGAGGACGCCTGGGAGACGGTCGTCCTCGAGCACCGGGACCGCCCCGTCACCAGCCCGTCGGGCGAGCCCGCCACCCTCGAGGACTCCGTCGTCCTGCTCCGCCGCCGCTGACTCGACTTCGCTCAATCGGGAATCCGTCGGCTTGGCGTACGTCACGACTGTGGTCGCAGGCAACCATCTGGGCGTGCTACGCCGGGGTTGTCGAGCCTCTGGCCCCGTCCCTCGGACCTCCGGAACGGGCAGGCGGCACCGCGCGAGACCCTGCCAGGCCCGGCGCGGTGCCGCCTACGCGACATGCAGAACTCAGCTTGCGCAAGGTTTGTGCGTGCCGAAGCTGCGAGCGAAATAGGTCAGCGGCGAGCTCACCTCGGTGGCTGTGTTGAGCACAGCTCCCTGCAGGAGGAGGTGGTCGCCTCCTTCGTCGACCTGGGCGACGTAGCAGGCCAGCCATCCGGTGGCGCCCGCGAGACGCGGCAACTGGTCCTCGAGGTTCCAGTCCACATCAGCGAACTTGTCGTCGCCCTTGCGGGCGAAGGTCACGCCCAGGTCGCTCTGGCCCCCGGCAAGGATGTTGACGCCGAACCGGTGGCTTCGCTGGATGACATCGAGCAGCTGGGAGTTGCGGTCCAGCGCTACGGCGACCATCGGCGGGTGCATCGACAGCGACATGATGGCGCTGACGGTGGTGCCGTGGGGCCGGTCGCCGTCGAAGGCTGTGATAACGCTGACCGGGGTGCACAGATGTGCCATGCCCTCGCGGAAGCTTGTCACCGCGTCGTCGTAGGTCTTCATGACTGCGCCGCCGCGAGCTCGGCCTGGTACTGCAGCGTCATCTTGTCGACCGCCTGCATCTGGGCGTCGGCGTGGCCCGCCCGGACCGACTCGGCGTACGCAGCTGCGTCCAGGGTGGACTGTGCTTGGCCCTGGAAATGGGGCATGACTTCCTGAGCGATGAGCTCGCAGGAGCGGCGTGTGTCTTGCGGATTGGCCCAGTCGTGGCCCAGGAGCAGCATGCAGCCGAACCCGCCGTTGCTCTGGTCCCATAGGCGCTGGACCTGTGCGCGTGCCTGCTCGGGCGTGCCGATGACACCGATGCCAGCGGCGTTGATGAAGTCGATCATCTCGTCGATGTGAGACCCGGAGACCGCCATCTGGGGGAACGCGGCGACGTGCTGGAAGTAGTTGAACCAGTGCTCGATTCCATACCGCACCTGAGCGCGGGCCTCCTCCTCGGTCTCTGCGATGTGGAATGGGCCAGCCAGGGTCCACTGACCGCGGTCGACGCTCTTGCCGTTCGCCGCGGCACGCTCCTCCAGAACGTTCCAGTGGTGGGCAAGGGCATCGAACCCGTCCGGAGACAGGGTGGCGCCGATGCACAGCAGGCCGACCCCGTGGGTGCCTGCGAGGCGGGGGCCCGTGGGTGAGGCCACGGCGGCGACGGTGATGTCGACGCCGCCCGGGGTGTAAGGGGCCAGCTGCAGGCGAGCGTTGATGAGCTCGTGGGTTCGGGTCTTGGCGTCGACGGTCTCGCCGCGCAGGAGTCGAATCACGATGTCGAGGTTCTCCGCGAGCAGCTCGCGCGTGTCAGTCGGATTGAGGCCGATCATCGCAGAATCCGTGGGCAGCGAGCCGGGGCCGACCCCGAAGATGGTGCGGCCACGGGTGAGGTGATCGAGCATCATGATGCGGTCAGCGGCCCAGAGCGGGTTGTGGTAGGACAGCGACGTCACGCCGGTGCCGAACCGGATACGCGGCGCCCGCTGGGCAGCGGCGGCGATCATGATCTCGGGCGAGGCGATGATCTCGGTGCCGGCGGAGTGGTGCTCGCCGAACCAGGCCTCGTCGTAGCCGAGCTCGTCGAGGTGCTCTACGAGTGCCAGGTCACGTTCGAGCGCTGCTGCGGGGTTGCGGCCCGGTGCGTGGAACGGAGCCATGAAGTAGCCGAAGCGCAGACGGTTCATGAAGTTGCCTCCCGTCGAGGTCCGAAGGACCCCGGAATTGGTTGAGATGTGGCGTGCACCACATGTCCTTCGACGGTAGGAAAGAACGCTTTCAGTCGACCAGTCCCCAAAGTTGGACAATGCCCGAGGCGTCAGCCGTTGGCTACACCTTGCAGACTCTGTCGGAGCCCCGGAGACGCCCACATGCCAGGTCAGTTGCTGGCGACGCGGACGAGCTCGGACCGGTTGCGAGTCTCGGTGGCGGTCAGCACACGGCTGACGTACGTCTTGACGCTTTCTGGGGACAGCACCAGCGCTTGGGAGATCTCCTCGTTCGTGAAGCCTTCGATCACCATGTCGGCGACTTCCCGCAACCGTGGCGAGAGCTTCGCATCCCAGCGATGGCGCCGCGAAGTCGGGAGCGTCACCGCGAAGTCGCTCAGCTTCTCGGCCAAAGTGGCGAGGCCGGCCAACGTCCAACGCGTCGGCTGCTTGCCTTCGTCGTCGAAGATGCCGACCAAACCGTGCCACCGGGCCGGCAGGTCGATGTGGAGCACAGAGGCGCTGCGCAGACCATGGCGGTTCAGGAAGCCGTTCATGTACTCCCGTGCGGGCGTGGGCATCCCAAAGAGCTGCTCGGAGCTCAGGGCTGGCTCTGTCTTGAGCAGCGCGTAGCTTCGAGGCAGGGAGAACATGTCGTCTTGACGCCACCGTGCTTGGTACTCGTCGAGGATGGGGGTTATCCGGCCGGTTGTGACTGGTTCGGGGTCACTGAACGCCCGGCGGAACGTGTCTCCGGACAGAAAGGTCGTGTTCGGGTAACCGTAGACCTCGCACAGCGCTTCCATCAGGAGAGTGCGTAGATGGTCCACTGTCGTTGCACGACGGCAGATCTCAAGGGAGCGCTCAATGCGCTCGACCTCTCCTGCGGGCACGCGAACACCAGCCACCCCCAGACTCCTGTCTTGTGACGGACCTCACTAGCGAAGTCACGCTACGTCTCCCCTCCCCGCGGGTCAACGGAGCGGCGCCGGCGGGACACCCAATGTCCACTTTCGTGGACTGCCGCCTTCGACCCGAGCACTTCTACGGTTCGAACGCCAGTGCCGTCAATCGGGAGGGGAAGTCACATGAAGCTCGAGGTGAGCATCGATGGCCGCGTGGAGGTGCTCGATGTCCACGCCCTGACTGCGTTGAGCGTCAGGGCGCCCGCTTCGATGAGCCTGGACACGCTTGACGCTGGCCTTCGAGAAGGAGCCTGGGGCGAGTGCGCCGAACTGGACCATGCCTGGCTCGAGGTCGCTGCCTTGAGTGAGTGCGGACCGACCGACGAACAGTGGAGGACCGATTTCAACGCGATGATCGACTACGCGGACGGCCGCGGGTGGACACGATCCGACCGGACCCAGGTGCGCGCACACATCGAGTACGACGTTGACCCCTCGGGGAGTGACGATCTCCTCATCAGCCGGCTGCTATCAACCCGATGGCAGGGTGCACCTAAGCCGCGCCGCAGCTCTCGGTGAGGAACTCACCGAGACGCTCGTAGGCGAGGTTCTGGGCGTCGCTGCGCTCGAGCGGGTCCTGGCCGCGTCCGGTACGCAGGGCGTCCTCGATCATCATCCGCACGCCCTCCACGGCGGCCGCCGGCGTACCTTCCGGGACGCCCATCGACTGCAGGCCCGTCGCGGCCAGGCCAAGCGCCGTCTCGTTCTCGTCGTTCGGGGTCGCCATCTGGGTGGCATGGGCGTTCGCCATGGTCTGTACGGCGCCGCAGAACTCCTCCAGGGACGCGACCGGTCCCGCGGCGACCGGAGCGGCCGAGGACGCCGGCCCGGACGGGGCGGAGGCCTCTGGAGCATCGGGGCCGCCGAGGTCGCGGGTGAGCACGACGACGCCGATCGCGACCGCGATCAGCACGCCGAGGACGAGCGCGCGCGGCGGGTGCGGGAGCCGGTCGCGCCAGGTCGGTTCGCGCTGCGCCTGCGCTCGCCGGGCGGGGTTGCCGGAGCGTCTCGGATCACCCATCACTGGTAGGTGTTGGCCGGCGCCTCGCGCGGCTCGACGGCGGCTGCCTCGATGGCCGTCTCCGACTTGCCGCCCGGGGCGGTGCCCTCGACCCAGCGTCCGGTGACCGCGACCCAGGAGTCGCGCTCAGGGGCTTCGTCGTAGTCCTCCACCCGCACCCGGGACGCGCTCGCGTCGGCGGCGCAGCAGGCGATCGCGATGCGGGTGACGTACCAGTTGCCGGCATCGTCGGTGCTGACGAAGCCGGTGAGGCGTACGTCGCGGTCCTTGATCGTCGAGCCGTCCTCGACCCCGGCACGCCACATGAACTCGGCGACCTCGACGTCGACCGGCCCGTCGGAGGCGGGCAGCGGCAGGATCTCGGCATCAGGGGCCGCCGCGACCGGGTCGTCGGCACGCCGCTCGGCGAGGTAGGCGCCCAGGGAGGGCGGGCTGGCGACGAACACGATCACGCCGGGCACGATCGCGAGCCAGGTCATCGCCGGGACCTTGTGGCCGTGGGCGTCGTCGTGGTCGCCGTCGTGCTCGCCAGGGGCGGGACGCAGCAGCATCCACAGGGTCAGCCCGAGCAGCACCACACCGGTGGCGACCAGCGGCCACTTCATCCAGCCGGTGACGTACCTCAGATAGCCCTCACCGAGCGCGAGCCGCAGCAGGACGGCGCCGAGGAAGCCGAGGACCAGGGCCTGAGTAGTCCGTGTCACAGGAGCCACCATCCGATGCCGACGGCGGAGGCGACCGCCGTGATGATCACCAAGGGTACGAAGCGAAGCGCGAAGCCCGTGCCGAACTGGCCGGCCTCCATCGAGGCGAGCTTGATGTCCATCGCCGGGCCGACGACGAGGAAGACCAGCTTGGCGGTGTCGGAGAAGGCGGTGAACGAGGCGGCCACGAAGGCGTCGGACTCCGAGCAGAGCGCCACGATGAACGCGAACAGCGCCAGGGTGGCGATCCCGAGCACCGCCTGGCCCGCGACGGTGTTGACCACCGAGCGGGGTACGAAGGTGTTGACCGCCGCGGCAAGCATGGCGCCCAGCACCAGGAAGCCGGAGGCGTGCAGGAAGTCGTGGCTGACGTTGCCGAGGAACGACCTGTCGTGGGCGTGCTCGTCGCGGCCCAGGTTGGCCAGCCGCTCGAGCAGCAGCTTGCCGCGGGCGAGCATGATCCAGCCGACCGCCACCGCCGTGATCAGCGACGCCAGGAAGCGCGCCAGCACCATCACCGGCTGCCCCGGGAAGGCGACCGCGGTCGAGACGAGCACCGCCGGGTTGACCGCGGGCGCGGCCAGCAGGAACGTCAGCGCGACCGCGGGCGCCACTCCGCGGCGGATCAGTGAGTTGGTCACCGGCACCGCGGCGCACTCGCAGCCCGGCAGCCCGATCCCGGCCAGGCCGGCGACCGGGACACCGAGGGCAGGGCTCTTGGGCACGATCTTGCTCAGCGCCTTCTCCGAGAGGAAGGTCGAGATGACGGCGCTGAGCAGCACGCCACCGAGCAGGAACGGAGCCGACTGCACCACGATGGCGACGAAGATGGTTCCCCAGGTGTTGAACAGGTCGTGGTCCAGCAGCGGCAGCAGCCAGCGCTGGGAGAGCAGGATGACGAGCAGGACGATCGCCACTACCTCTGTCTGCCCCAGCCTGAAACCAGGCTTCTCGGCCGCCCGCACCGGGGTCTTCGTACTCATGGAGCGTGTGTTTAGCACAGGCCGACGACGGCTGGGTTACGCCTCGCCGACTCGGAACGATTCTCGTTAGGAACTCACCAGCTGGACTTGGTGATCCCCGGCAGATGCCCCTTGTGCGCGAGCTCACGGAACCGGATCCGGGACACTCCCGCCTTGCGCAGATAGCCCCGCGGGCGGCCGTCGACCTGGTCGCGGTTCCGCAACCGCACGGGAGAGGAGTCGCGCGGAAGGCGCGACAGGGCACGGACCGCCTCGGCCTGCTCGGCCGAGCCCGGCTCGGAGGTGCGGATGCGCTCCTTGATCTCCGCACGGCGTGCTGCGTACCGCTCCACGATGTCGCGGCGCTTGGCCTCGGCCGCGATCTTGGACTTCTTGGCCATCAGACCCTCTCCCCTCGGGCGAGCATCTCGGCGACGACGGCGTCGATGCCGCGTACGTCGATCCGCTTGATCGCGTTGGTGCTGAGCCGCAGCGTGACCTTCCGGCCCAGGCTCGGGACGTAGTAGGTCTTCTTCTGCAGGTTCACCTCCCAGCGTCGCCGGGTCGCCTTCTTGGACCAGGGGCGGTTGTTGCCGAAGCCGGGGCGGGCTCCGGTGACCTGACACGTGCGTGGCATGGCAGCCTTTCGTCTTATTGGGAATCGTTCCCATTATGACACAGGCGTCTCACGCCGTGGCATCGACCGCCCTGCTGGGCACGGGATCCATACCGATACCGACTAACATGGCGCTCATGGCACCAACCCAGCAGGTCAAGCGGCGCGCAACCAACCAGGGCGCCGCGGTGAAGGAGGCTCTCGCCGCCGAGGACACCTTCCGCAGCGCTCAGGACGTCTACGCCACGCTGCGCGCCAACGGCGAGAAGATCGGCCTCTCCACGGTCTACCGCCACCTGCAGATCTTCGTCGACGACGGGCTCGCCGACGTGATCCACAAGCCCGACGGTGAGTCCACCTACCGGCTGTGCGGTGACGCCTCCACGACCCATCACCACCACCTGGTCTGCCGCGGCTGCGGGAAAGCCGTGGAGATCGAGGGCCCGGCCGTGGAGACCTGGGCCGACAAGGTGGCGGCGCAGAACGGCTTCACCGACGTCAACCACACCGTGGAGATCTTCGGCCTCTGCGCCGCCTGCGCCGCCTCCTGACTCAGCCGCGACTGCGGCCGCGCGCCACGCCGATCGCGGCGTCGACCACGAGGAACCCGACCAGGGTCACCCCCAGCATCGGGACGAACCAGCCGACCACCGCGGTGGTCGCGACGAGGGCCACCAGGGCCGGCCAGGACAGACGCCGCCAGGCGCCGCGCGGGGCGGGCCGCCCGAACCTCGGGCCGCGAGCGCCTCGGGGCCGCCGCAGCCACCACATCCGGTAGCCGAGCACGGTGGCGAGGATCAGCCCGAGCGCCAGCGCCGCCAGTGCCAGCTGGTTGAGGACGCCGAACAGGATGCCCATGTGCGCGCCGATGACCCAGTCGGTCAGCTTGGCCATCAGCGGCCAGTCGGCGAAGTCGACCCGGTCCACCATCTCACCGGTCTTCGGGTCGACGCTGATCGCGTCGTAGCGGGTCGGCCAGTCGCGCTTGTTCTCGGCGGCCGTCCAGGCGCTGCCCGGCTCGGCCGGCGGCACCAGGTAGAGCGGGTCACCCAGGCCGGCCTCCCGCGCGGCGTCGAGTACGCCGTCGATGCCGGCGCCCTCGGAGAAGACCGCATCCGGGTCGTCGGACCCGGCGGCGCCGGACGAGCCGTGGTGGGCGTGCTCGGCCGCCGCTGCGTCGGTCTGCAACGACGTGGCCGGCGTGGGTTCGGTCCATGACAGTGCCGTACGCACCTCGCCGATGTTCGCACCGGCGAAGCGTGACCAGGTCAGCCCGGAGACCGAGAGGGCCAGCACGCCCAGCAGCAGCCAGACGCCGATGACGGCGTGCCAGGACATCACCCGAGAACGTCCGGTGGCCTCCCTGTCGGGGACGGCCAGCCGGCGGAGCCGCCGGTCACTGCGCCGCCGGCCGAACCACAGCATCAGGCCGCCCAGGGCGACCACCCACAGCCAGCTGGCGGCCAGCTCGCTGTAGTGCCGGCCGAAGGCGCCCAGGTGGAGGTTGCGGTGCAGCTCGTCGAGCCACGCCCGGAAGCCGAGCCACTGTCCGTAGCTGCGTACCTGGCCCTCCACGCCCGCGGTGTAGGGGTTGACGAAGACCGACATCGCGTAGTCGGCCGGGACGCTCTCGTCGGTGAAGACCACCCGGGTGCTGCGGTCGGCGGCCTCCGGGACGTCGACCCGGAGGATCTCGCCGTCGGGGTGGCTCGACCGGGCGGCGGCGACCTGCTCGGCGAGCGGGACCGTCCCGCCTGCCGGGGTCACATGCGTCAGGTCGTGATAGGCGATCTGCTCGACCTGCGGGGCGATCGTGTAGAGCAGCCCGGTCACCGAGGCGACCAGGATGAACGGGGCGACGAGCACCCCGGCGTAGAAGTGCAGCCGGAGTACGAGCGGGCGGATCGTCGGCCACCAGCCGACCTGATGGTCTGCCTGTGGCTCGCTCGGCGTCTCGGCCTTCTCGGCCGTCTCGGTATGGAGTTGGGTGGGAACAGTCATCCGATGCTTCTCTTCTCGCGAACTCGGGGGTACGCACGACCACCACCGGGGGTCACCCGGTGGTGCTTGCGTGTGGGACGTCAGAGGCCGGCCGGCCTCGGCGGTCCCCTTCGCGGAGAGACATGGGCCCACAGGGCCGGTCGAGGGACGAACTGCCGGACCTCGGCGAGGAGGCGGCCGGCGGGCGCGACCCGTGGGATCGGGAGGCGGCGTACGGCCACGGCGAGGGCTCTGCGGTGCAGCACCCAGACGACGACCGAGAGCACCGCGGCGCAGGCGTGGGCCAGGAGCATCGCGGCGCCGTCGGCGGAACCGAGCGAGCTGCCGACAGCGTGGTGGTGCTCGGTGCCGGGGGCCGCGGCGAACGCCGCGAACACCTCGTGGAGACCCAGCTGGGACAGGCCTGCCAGGACGGCACCGGCCAACAGACCGACCCGGCGCTGCAGCACCACGACACCGGTGCCGAAGACGGCCAGGGCCGCGGCGGCAAGCCAGCCCGCGCTCGGCAGCGTGCCGCCCGCGGCCAGGTGGGCAAGGGCCGCACCGGTCATGATCTCGAGCGTGGCGAGCAGGGAGAGCCACACGCTTCCACGCGTCGGCCTCACCACCCGGAGCTCCATCCGGCTCAGGCGTCCTGGGGGCGGCCCTGGACCGGCGTGTGGTTGCGGGCGAGGAGCCAGATCATGGTGCCGTAGCAGGCGATCCGCAGCACCCAGCCGAGGCCGGTGCGGAGGATGCCGAGAGCGAGGATCGCCCAGTCGCGGTCGATCGCACCACTCCAGGCAAGGAACCAGATCGGGCCCTGGATGGCGGCGCCGATCGCCCCGGGAGCCAGGAACAGCCAGGTCAGCCGCGAGCACAGCTTCACGATCTGCTTGTCCTGGTGCCACTCGAGCGGATCGCCGCTGGCGACGCCGATGAAGAAGCCGAAGATCGGCCAGCCGATCAGGCACAGACCGCCGACCACGACGGTGTAGGCGAGGCTGATCAGGATGCCGGGCAGGAAGTAGGCCAGCGCCTGCTCCTCGGCCGTGCCGCCCATGGACTGGGCCAGCCGCACCACCGCGAAGCCGATGAGGATGCCGAAGATGGCGTTGCCGACGTACTGCAGGCTCGAGCGCTGCACGAGCCGGACCAGCAGAAAGACCGCCGCGGTCGCGGCCGAGGCGATCAGCGCGACCTTGAGGTCCTTGAACACCAGCCAGGCGATGGTGAAGACGAGGCCGGGGACGCCGGCCTCGAGCATCCCGCGCACGCCTCCCAGCCCGGCGGACATCTGGCGGCGTACGACCGCCTCGACGGTGTCGACCGTCGGATGGTTGTGGTCGTGCTCGCCGCCCTGGCCGTCGTCGGCGGGGGTCTCAGAGGTGGGGCTCACGTGTGGTTGGCTCACTCGTTGGGGTCCGGTATCAGCTCGTAGCGTGGGTTGAACATGATGCGTTGGCCATTGGTGCGGCCGATACGGCCCTGCACCTGCAGGGATCGGCCCGGGCTGATCCCGGCGATGCGCCGACGTCCCAGCCAGATGAGCGTCAGGGTGCCGGAGCCGTCGAACAGCTCGGCCTCCAGCGCCGGGACTCCGCCGCGGGGCCGCAGCGTGATCGTACGCAACGTCCCCCGCAGTCGCACGGGCTCACGGTCGGGCGCGTCGGCGATCGAGGCGACATCCTTGGCGACGTGCGCCGCCCGGATCTCGCTCGCGTCGATCGAGGCGGTGTTTGCCCACTCACTGAGCTTCGCGCGCAACCGGCCCTTGGACACTACTGGCTCACTTCTCCACGCGACGCGCGTTGGGCGGCAGCTTCACCTCGAGCGCCTCGCCCTTGGGCTTGGCCCCCTCACCGCGGCGCACGACGACCCGCTCGAGGAGCTTCTCCCACTCCTTGCCGGCGGTCGGCTCCATCGCGGGGCGGCCCATCATGGTGGCGCGCAGCATCCAGCGCGGGCCGTTGACGCCAATGATGCGAGTCTGCTGGACGGCCGGCTGCCCGTCGGGCAGCTTGACCTTCATCTGGGTGATCAGCTCGGTGCCCCACGGGCCCGCCAGGTCGGCGGTCGCGCCACCACGCTGCTGGACGTCGTCGCGCAGCATCGGCAGCGACTCGGTCCACAGGTCGCCGTTGCGGGGCGCGGCGAAGGCGCGCAGCTCCATGGCGCCGTCCTCGGCGGTCAGCATCACGGCCGCGATCTGCCCGGACTTCTCGTCCACCTGCAGGCGCAACTCCTTGCCCGGCGCAGGGGCGAGCATCATCGAACCCAGGTCGACCCAGTCGCCGGTGATCAGCCCGTCGGGGACGGAGTCGATGTCGAACGGCCCGACCTCGGGCGCCGCCGGCACCGGCCGCTCGGGGGCCATCGGCCCGTCCTCGACCGGTGCAGATGGCTCTCCCCGGTGGGAGGGCGTGGACTTGCGACGGAACTTCACGACCATCTGCTTTCAGGTTGCGGTGACTCTCTGAGGAGACCTATCTAACACTGATCCCTCAGCGGTTGGAGAAGCCCCCTGTAGAACCGTATCCCCCGTCTCCACGAACGGAGTCGGGCAACTCGGAGACCTCGATGAAACGAGCCTGCTCGACACGCTGGATCACCAGCTGGGCGACCCGGTCACCGCGGCGCAGCTCGATCGCCTCGACAGGGTCGAGGTTGATCAGCGCCACCTTCACCTCGCCGCGATAGCCGGCGTCGACGGTGCCGGGGGCGTTGACGATGGACAGCCCATGCTTGGCGGCCAGGCCGGAGCGCGGGTGCACCAAGCCGACGTACCCCTGCGGCAGCGCCATCGCGATGCCGGTCGGCACCAGGGCGCGCTCCCCCGGCTTCAGGGTCACGTCCACGGTCGTCCGCAGGTCGGCTCCGGCATCGCCCGGGTGGGCGTAGGCAGGTGGCGGCAGCTCGGCGTCGAGACGGACCAGGGCAACTTCGAGATCAGACACAACCCGCACCTTAGATGCTTGACGGCTCACCCGATTCGTGACTGGCTTGACCGACGTGAAAAACTCACGAACCGTGAGCACCCCGGCGTACGACGAGCGACTGACCGTGCCGCTGCGGTGGTGGGTCCAGGGCGTGATGTTCCTGGCGACCCTGTGGATCGCGGTCATCCTGTGGGTACCGGCCGCGCTCGCCTGGGGCATCACCGCGGCGATCGGCGGCCTGTTCGCGCTCGCCATGATCGTCTTCGGCAACGCCAGGATCACGATCGCCGACGGCGTCCTGCGCGCCGGGCCCGCCCGGATCGAGGCACGCTTCCTCGGCGAGGCGGTCGCTCTCGACGAGACCGAGGCGCATCACCTGGCGGGGCGAGACGCCGACGCCAGGGCGTACCTGCTTCTTCGTCCCTACCTCAAGCGCGCGGTGCGGGTCGCCATCGACGACCCGGCCGACCCGGCGCCCTACTGGCTGCTCTTCACCCGCCACCCGGTCGCGCTCGCGAAGACGGTCAACGCCCTCCGAGCGAGTCTCTGAGCGGCAACCCGCCGGCCATGGCCTAGGCTCGAGACATGTCCAAGTCCACCAAGGCTGACAAAGCCGACAAGGCTGACAAGGTCTGGGCAATCATGGCCCTCGTCAGCGGAATCGGGGCCGCCAAGGTCACCAACAAGGTCCTCTCCACCGGCTGGAAGGCGTCCACCGGGCGCAAGCCACCGGCCAACCCCGCCGACCCCGACGTACGCCTCGTGGAGGCCGTGCTCTGGTCGGCTGCGACCGGCGCCACCGTCGCGCTCGCGCGGATGTTCGCCCAGCGGCGTGCGGCGAACTACTACGTGAAGTCGGTCGGGCGGCTGCCCAAGCAGCTGGAGAAGGACGAGTCCTGAAGCAGGATCACCTGAGATAGCAGGAGGCCGCACGGATCTTCCGTGCGGCCTTTTGCTTGTCTGACCGGCTTGCGCCGAGCTTTCGCCGAGTCGGCGCGTTTGTACAGAGCGCTTGCTAGCGCAAGCTATACAAACGCGCCGACTCGGCGCTTTTGACTCTGCTTACGCACAGTCGAAGCAAATCATTCTCTTCTCGTCAGCCAGCTGGCTGCGGTGGTGGACCAGGAAGCAGCTCATACAGGTGAACTCGTCCTCCTGCTTCGGCTTGACCTCGACCGCGAGCTCCTCGTGGCTGAGATCGGCTCCCGGGAGCTCGAACGACTCGGCCGCCTCGGCCTCGTCCTCATCGACCTTGCCCGAGTTCTTGTCATGACGACGAGCCTTGAGCTCTTCGATGCTCTCCTCGGACTGGTCCTCTTCATTTTTACGCGGTGCGTCGTAGTCCGTCGCCATATGCGCCACTCCCCTTCTCACTCATCTTCATTCCCCCCGCGCGCCCCCGAGGGCAGCGGCACGGCCCGTGATTGTGCACCATCAACGTGGATTTCGCACACTCAACCGGATCCGCGTCGCCGAAACGTTCTGTCACCTGGCGGTATTCCCTATCACGGGAAAAGATGATCAGCGAGTTTCGGGTGGGTGAACGCGGCTGAAGCCGACGGGGCTCCGGGACCTTCCCGGCCGCCAGCCGGTCATAGATCTACATCAACCAGCGGCTTTCAGTCGGGTACGACACCCGGGAGCGAGTCAACTGGCAGAAAACCCGCCTGAACAGCCGCTTTCCGTAGTTCATCGTAGCCATGGGCTGGTGCGACGATCACGAACCGGCGACCGCTGATGCCGGTCGTCGCCTCCCAACGAGCACCAGCGGCCTCCGCCACCAGACCGGCCGCGGCGTGGTCCCACAGATGCAGTCCTTCCTCGAGGTAGCCGTCGAGGGTCCCCTCAGCCACCCCGCAGATGTCCAGGGCCGCCGAGCCGATGCGACGAACGTCACGTACGACCGGGAGCAAACGGACCAACGCTTCGGCCTGAACCCGGCGGAGCTCGGCGTCGTAGGAGAAGCCTGTGGCGATCAGCCGCTGCCCCAGCTCGGCGGGCTGACGTACGCCGATGGGTTCGCCGTCCTTGACCGCGGCGACCGATCCGTCCGGCTGCCGGAAGGCGGCGTAGAGGGTGCCGCGGGGCACGTCCACGACGGCTCCGGCGACGACCTCGCCGGCGTACTCGGCCGCGATCGAGACCGCGTAGCTCGGCAGGCCGTAGAGGAAGTTGACGGTGCCGTCGATCGGGTCGACGATCCAGCGCACGCCGCTGGTGCCCATCGTCTCCTCGCCCTCCTCGCCGAAGAAGGCGTCCTCCGGACGCTCCTGGGAGATCAGCCGCCGGATCAGCGCCTCGGTGTCCCGGTCGGCCTCGGTGACCACATCGGTCGCGGTGGACTTCGTGGCCGCGACCTCGACCACGCCGGCGGCCCGCTCGCGGACGAGATCGGCGGCCGCACGGGCGGTCGCCACCGCGAGCGCGAGCAGGTCTCCGGCCTTAGGAGTTGGGCGCTGCGGGGCGGGCTGAGCCGGCGACGGATCCTCTGTCATGAAGCCGACCCTATGCCGCGGCCGATCACTCGGAGTACTGGGGCGAGTCCTCCCCCGACAGCGTCGGCAGCTGCGAACGCTGGTTGAAGCAGCAGCCCGCGGGACAGCGGTCGGGCCCGGGGCCCAGGTCACCGACGGTAGGCCGCTCAGGGGCCTCACCACGCTCTGCAGCGGCGCGCTCGAGGAGCAGGTCGCGTACGGCAGCCACGAAGCGCGGGTCCTCTCCGGCCGTCGCGCTGCGGCGGGCGTGGATCCCGAGCTTCTCGGCGGTGTCCATCGCCTCGGTGTCGAGGTCGTAGACGACCTCCATGTGGTCGGAGACGAAGCCGACCGGGCACATCACCACGGCCGACGTGCCCTTCTCCGCCAGCGCCTCGAGGTGGTCGTTCACGTCCGGCTCGAGCCACGGGATGTGCGGTGCCCCGGAGCGGCTGCAGTAGACGAGATCCCACTCGTGCGCGACGCCGCGCGCCTCGGCCACCTGCTCGGCGATCACCGCGGCGACGTCGAGGTGCTGGGCGACGTACGCATTGCCGTCAGGGCCGGCGTTGTCGTTCATCGAGGTCGGGATCGAGTGGGTCACGAAGAGGATCCGCGCCCCGTCGCGCTCGTCCTCGGGCAGGTCCTGGAGAGACGCGAGCACGCCGTCGACGACCGGCGCCACGAAGCCGGGGTGGTTGTAGTAGCGCCGCAGCTTGTCGAGCACCGGGGCGCTCTCGACCTCGCCGCTCTTGTCGCATGCCTCGAAGAGGTTCTCGCGATACTGCCGGCACGAGGAGTAGGACGAGTAGGCGCTGGTCGCGAAGACCGCGGCCCGCTTGATCCCGTCGGCGCGCATCTGCGCGAGCGTGTCGCTCAGGTAGGGGTCCCAGTTGCGGTTGCCCCAGTAGACCGGAAGATCTATCCCGTGCTCCGCGAGGTCGCTACGCAGCGCCGCCAGGAAGGCCCGGTTCTGGTCGTTGATCGGCGACTTCCCGCCCCGATCGAAGTAGTGCTGCCCGACCTCGACCAGCCGCTCCCGCGGGATCCCCCGTCCCCGGGTCACGTTCTCCAGGAACGGCACCACGTCCTCGGTCTTCTCCGGCCCCCCGAAAGAGACGAACAGCAGAGCATCGTACGGAGTCACATCCACCTCAGCAGTCTATTTGCGTTTCCTGAGAAGTGACGATTTCACCAACCTGCATCGTCAGCCAGGGCGAAGCGCAGCATGTATACCAACGCCTCGTTGTCGTCTCGACGACGTTGGCTGGACCTCGGATACCAAGCAGACGATGCCATCACGAGGCAGATCCTCCGCTCCTCGTCGCGGCAGACCACGAACGAGCCGTCGAAGGTGAGGTCGACGTCCGAGATGGCGGCCCAGGGCACCGTACGCCGCCCGAACGGCGCGGCGACGACAAGGCCGTCAGCAGTCGCGGTCAACCGGGCTCGATACCCGTACAGAAGCGCGGCAGCAAGCACAGCGGCCACCGCGACGACAACCCCGTAGGCGAGGCCGGAGACCACGCCCTGGACCACCGCAAAGAGGGCCGCCAATGTTCCAAGACCGAGAATCACGCTCGCTGCCGTGACAACGATCCAGGTCCGCCCGACGTAAGCGAAGGCCGACTCACTCTCTTCCACGTCGGAAAACTAGCGACACCTGGACCGCCGCGGGCGGAAACAGCGCAACGGGCTACTCCACCACCGAGGAGTACGCCACGACACCCCGCTTGAGCAGATCCATGGTCTGCCGGGCCGTACGACGCAGGGGGACGTCGCCGGCGGCGTCGGCGACCTGGCCGCACATGTCGATGAGCTGCTTCATCCAGCGTACGAAGTCGCCGGCGGCGAGCTCGACGACCTCGAGGACGTCGTCGAGGTCGTCGCCCTCGGCCCAGCGGTAGGCGGCCCAGGCGAAGCCGAGGTCGGGTTGGCGGAGGAAGTCGAGCTTGTGGTCGCGCTCGAGGGCGTCGAGCTGACCCCACAGCCGCACGGTCTCGGCGATGACGTCCTTGACCCGGCCGCCGGGGAGGCGGGGCGGGGTGGCGTCATCGGCGCGACGGGCCTCGTAGACCAGGACCGAGAGGGCGGCGGCGAGCTCGGAGGGGGTCAGGTCGTCCCACAGGCCCTCACGGAGCGCCTCGGCGGCGACCAGGTCCATCTCGGAGTAGAGCCGCATCAGGTGGGTGCCACGCTCGGTGACCGTCTCGCCCTCGAGGTAGTCGAGGGCGACCAGCACCTCGCAGACCCGGTCGAAGGTGCGCGCGACCGTGTTCGTACGCGCCTCCACCCGGCGTCGCAGCGTGTCGGTGTCACGCGAGAGCTTGAACCAGCGCTCGGCCCAGCGGGCATGGTCCTCGCGGTCGGGGCAGTCGTGGCAGGGGTGCATCTTCAGCTCGCGGCGCAGCTCGGAGATCTGGGTCTCCGCCGAGCTCTTGCGCTCCTTGCGGGCGGTCGGCGAGCCCTCGTAGGGCACCGGGCGGAGGTCGAGGGTCTTCTCCCGGAGCCGGGAGGCCATGTCGCGGCGCATCTGCGGGTTGCGGCCGTTGAACGACTTCGGCACCCGCAGCCGGGTCTGGGCGGCGATCGGCACGTTGAAGTCCATCATCGCCAGGCGGCGGGCCTGCCGGTCCTGGGTGATCACGTAGGGACGCGGCCCGTCCGGGTCGAAGCCCGGGTCGACGATCACGGCATAGCCGGCGAACTTGCCGGTCGGCACGTCGATCACGTCACCGATCTTCAGCTTCGAGAGCGACTCGATGATCTCCTCGCGACGGTCGGCACGCCGCTCGCGGGAGGAGGACTTCTCGACGTCGGAGATCTTGCGGCGGATCGCGGCGTACGCCATGAAGTCGCCCTTCTCGCAGGTCGCCGCCTCCTGGTAGCCCTCCATGGCGTCCTCGGCTTTGCGCACCTGACGGGCCAGCCCGACGACCGCCTTGTCGGCCTGGAACTGCGCGAACGACTGCTCCAGCAGCTCGCGCGAGCGTGCCCGCCCGAACTGGTGCACCAGGTTGACCGCCATGTTGTAGGACGGCCTGAAGCTCGAGCGCAGCGGATAGGTGCGCGTCGAGGCGAGGCCGGCCAGCTCACGCGGGTTGAGCCCCTGCTGCCAGAGCACGACGCCGTGGCCCTCGACATCGAGGCCACGGCGGCCGGCACGGCCGACGAGCTGGGTGTATTCACCTGGCGAGAGGTTGACGTGGGCCTCGCCGTTCCACTTCGAGAGCTTCTCGATGACCACCGTCCGGGCGGGCATGTTGATGCCCAGCGCGAGCGTCTCGGTGGCGAAGACGGCCTTCACCAGGCCGCGCAGGAACAGCTCCTCGACGACCTGCTTGAAGGCCGGCAGCAGCCCGGCGTGGTGGGCGGCGACGCCGCGGGTCAGGCCGTCGATCCAGTCGTGGTAGCCGAGGACGTGGCGGTCCTCGTCGGGCAGGTCTGCGCAGGCCTCCTCGACGTAGGCGAAGATCTCGTCGCGCTCATCGGGCGTGGTCAGCCGCAGGTTGGCCTGGATGCACTGCTGGACCGCGGCGTCGCAGCCGACCCGGGAGAAGACGAAGTTGATCGCCGGCAGCAGGTTGTCCCGCTGCAACGCGGTGATGACCTCCACGCGCGACGGGATCCAGACGCGCCGCCCGTTGCCCACGCGCCGGTTTCCGTTGCCCTTGCGCTTGTCCTTGGGCGTACGCCGGTCCGTCATCCGTCCGGCCGCCCAGTCGTCGCGCGCCAGCCTCATCAGCTCGCCGTTGACCGGGGCGCCCTCCTTGACGAACCCGGCCGCCGCGTCGACGTCGGAGGAGGCGAACAGGTCCAAGATCCGGCGCCCGGCCATCACGTGCTGGTAGAGCGGCACCGGCCGCTTCTCCTCGATGATCGTGGTGGTCTCGCCACGCACCGTGGTGAGCCACTCGCCGAACTCCTCGGCGTTGGAGACGGTGGCGCTCAGCGAGACGACCGAGACCGACTCGGGCAGGTGGATGATGACCTCCTCCCAGACCGCGCCGCGGGAGCGGTCGGCGAGGTAGTGGACCTCGTCCATCACCACGAACCCGAGGCCCATCAGGGTCTGCGAGCCCGCGTAGAGCATGTTGCGCAGCACCTCGGTGGTCATCACCACGACCGGCGCCTCGCCGTTGACGACGTTGTCGCCGGTCAGCAGGCCGACCTGGTCGGGGCCGTAGCGCTTGACGAGGTCGTTGTACTTCTGGTTGGAGAGCGCCTTGATCGGCGTCGTGTAGAACGCCTTGCGACCGGTCGCGAGCGCCAGGTGGATCGCGAACTCACCGACGATCGTCTTGCCCGACCCGGTCGGTGCGGCGACCAGGACGCCCTTGCCTTCCTCGATCTCCTTGCACGCCTCGATCTGGAAGTCGTCGAGCCCGAAGTCGTAGAGCGAGGCGAAGTCCCGGAAGACGGGGTAGCCCTTGTCACGCTGATACGCGGCGTACTTCTCCGCTGGCGAGGCGTCCATGGTGCCGAGCCTATCGACCGACACCGACAATCAGGACGGCGGCGGCACGAGTACGCCGAGAGCGGACGGCACGCACTCGACGTCGAGCGGCAGCGGCCCGAGGCGCTCCCCGTCGCTGTAGGCGATCACGCCAGGAGCGGAGGCCTTGATCCGGCGGGCACGGATGCGCTCGAAGGCCGGATGAGTGAGGTGCTTGGCCTGGCGTACGCCCGGGAAGACGCGCAGGAACTCCAGCCGTGAGACCGGCTTGATGAGGATGGCGTCCAGCAGCCCGTCGGTGGGGTCGCACTCCGCCGCGATCCGCAGACCTCCGCCGTACGACTCGGTGTTGGCGATCGCGAGCAGCATCGCCTCCTGCTCACGCACGACACCGTCGATCTCGAGCCGGTAGGGCACCGGCTTCCAGCTGCGGATCACCGACAGCGCGGCGAGCGTGTAGCGGAGATCGCCGTGGGGCCACCTCATCGCGTTGGCCCGCTCGTTGACCGCTGCGTCGAAGCCGGCCGCCAGGACCGTTGCGAACCAGGAGTCCCCGGCCGAAGCGGAGCCCGAGGCGGTGCGTGCAGTCCGGCCGAGGTCGATGCGACGGGGGTGGTTGCGTAGGACGACGTCGGCCGCCGCCAGCGGGTCGCCGGCCGGGATCCCGAGCGTCCGCGCGAAGTCGTTGCCGGTCCCGAGCGGGACGACGCCGAGACCGACCTCGGTGCCGGCCAGCGCCTGGACGGCGACGTGGACCATGCCGTCGCCGCCGAGGCTCACGACCGTGTCGAACCCATCCGCGACCGCCTTCCGGGCCAGCTCCAGAGCGTGCTCGGCGTCGTCGCCGATCAGGTGCTCGACCACGGCCCCCGAGGCTGACAGCCTCGCGGTGACCGCATCGAGGATCTGGTCGGCGTTGCCGCGGCCGGCGGTGGGGTTGGCGAGCAGGGCGATCTGGCGCGTCACGTCGTGAAGACTAGTGGTCAGATCACCGACGGGACGTCCGGATCCCCGATCATGTCCTTGCGCTTGCTGGCCTTCCGTCTGTCGTGTGTCCGAGCGATGACCTCGGAGACCCCGAAGAGGACGACCATCGGCCCGGCCATGATCGTCATCGTGAACGGATCGCCGGACGGGGTCGCGACGGCGGCGAAGACGAAGGAGCCGACGATGATCCATGCCCGGTACTTCGCCAGCGCCGCGCCTGGCAGCACGCCGATGCGGTTGAGCATGATCACGAAGACCGGGATCTCGAAGGCGATGCCGAAGACCAGCAGCGTACGGCTCAAGAAGCTGAGGTATTCGCTGAACTCGACGATGTTGGTCAGGCCGTCGGGGACGAAGGCGAACAGGATCTCAAGGCCCTTGGGCAGGGTGACGTAGCCCAGCACGACACCGGCGAGGAAGAGCGGGCCGGCGACGGCCACGAAGATCCTCGACATCTTCTTCTCGTTCGCGTGCAGCCCCGGCACCAGGAACGCCCAGATCTGGTAGAGCCAGATCGGCGCGGTGCCGATCAACGCGGCCAGGCCGCACAGCTTCAGGTAGAGCATGAAGCCACCCGCGGCACCGTTGACGGAGCTCAGCGAGGCGGCTCCGCCCTCTCGGTCCATCATCTTGACGGCCTCGAGGTAAGGGGCCATGACCAGATCGAAGAGCTGCTCGAAGAAGAACAGCGCGACGACGAACCCGACGACTAGGGCCAAGGATGCCTTGATCACCCGCCCGCGCAGCTCGCGCAGGTGGTCGGAGAGAGCCATCCGGCCGTCGTCGCCGATGGGGTGCTTGGGGGCGCCGCTGAAGATCGCGACAACACCAGCGATGGACAAGGTGGACCTCAGTTGCCGGAGAGGCGCTCGCGCTCGGCCTTGATCTCGGCCTCACGACGCTCGAGCTCGGCGATCCGCTCCTGCTCGGAGGCGGTCAGCTCGGCCGGCTTCTCGGCCTTGTCGCCCTTCTCCTTCTCGTCCTCGTCGCGAAGACCCTTGGTCTCGGTCTTGAAGATGCGCAGCGCCTGGCCGGTGCCGCGAGCGAGCTCAGGAAGCTTGGCGGCACCGAAGACGAGGATCACGATCGCCAAGATGATGAGCCACTCGGCTCCCTGCGGCATACCGATCAATGGAGTGAACATGAACTACCTCATCTACGTCTTAGGGGGAACGTCAGAAGTCTACGCGTCCGTACGGTACAGGCCGAGAGCCTGTCGCGCAGACGCGGCAAACGATTCGGTGAACGTTTGCTCGTCGAGGACCTCAGCATGGGGAGCCAGCCGCAGCAGCAACCGGGTGAGCCAGCGCTGGTCGTAGACCCGCAGCCCCACCTCGAGCCCGCCGCCCGGCACCTCCACCGGGTCGAGCACCGCATAGTATTCGCCGACCCAGCGAGCCTCCGGAGACAGTCGCACCCGGACCACCGTGCCCGAGTCGGTACGCAGCACCGACCCGCTCTCGTCGTCGAGGCGTGCTCCGTCACCCGCCTCCGGAGCGGCCACGATCGGCGTATCGAGCACCTCGGCACCCCTGATCCGGTCGAGACGGAAGCTGCGCGGCGCCTCGGCGGTGTGGCACCAGGCATCGAGATACTCGATGTCGCGGATCGAGACCAGGGCGCGGGGGTCGACGACGCGGGACGACTCCTCGTCGCGCGCCGGGACCCAGTAGTCGATGCGTACCTGTCGGCCCTGGTCGATCGCGGTCGCGATCGCGGCATGGATCTGGACGAGCGAGGTGTCGACCGGCTCCTCGCCGGGGTCGACCTGCGCCGCGGCGCCCTCGGCGGCCGCCTGCTCGAGCTTGGCGAGCGTGCGGTCGACGACCTCCTTGGTCTCGGCAGCCACAGCTCCGCCCCGCAGCGCGCGCAGCGCGACGATCACGGCGGTGGCCTCGATCGGGGTGAGCCGCAGCTGGCGGTCGAGGTAGTCGGCGTTGGAGATCCGGATGACCCGGTCACCGTCGGGCTCGGTCAAGGCGTCGATGTCGACGTCGATCAGGTCGTCGGGGTAGCCGCCGGGCAGACCGCACATGAAGAGCACCTGCAGGTCCTTGACCAGCTGCTTCTCCTCGACGCCGAGGTCGGCGGCGGCCTTGTCGAGGCGTACGTCCTCGATCTGGGAGTAGAGGTAGGGCACCAGTGTCAGGAGCCGTCCCACCTGCCCCTTGGCCCCCGTCGCGTTCGCCCCGGCGGCGCTCATCGGTCGGCTCCGTCCAGGCGCGCGACCAGCCGCTCGAGCCGGGCCCCGACCTCGCGGCGCAGGTCCTCGGGCTCCTCGACGTAGGCGTCGGGGCCGTGCCCCAGCACCGCCCCGACCAGGTCGGCGGGCACCCGGGTCAGCACCACGCGGTCCCAGTCGTCGCTGCCATCGGGACCGGTCACCCCGGGCTCGGTGGAGTCGGCGGCCCTGCGCAGCGTGTAGCCGCTCCCCTGCCGCAGCAGCAGGACGGCCTTCCCCGTCGGCGGCGCCGGCGCCAGGGTTCGTGCGATATCGCGTACGTCCACCTCTGCCGGGACCTCGAAGGCATCGAAGTCGCCGACCGCCCGAGCCTCCCCCAGGACGCGGGAGAGCCGGAAGATGCGGGTGTCGTCGCGGTCGACGTCATGGCCGACGGCGTACCAGCGGCCCGAGTAGCGCACCACGCCCCACGGCTGCAGCCGCCGATGGGACGGCTCGGCGGCCCGTGACCCGCGGTAGTCGAACTCGACGACCTGCCGGTCCTGGGTCGCGGCCACGAAGACGTCGAAGGAGCCCTCCTCCGCGGCCAGGCGCGGCTGGACGATCTCCAGCGCCGAGACGTCGGTCTCGAGCCCGGCGGCGTTGAGCTTGCGTACGGCCTCCGTGGTCGCCTCCGCCATCGAGGCGTTCTCCCAGACCTTGGTGGCCAGGGCGACCACCGCGAGCTCGTCGGCCTCGAGGGTGATCGGCGGCAGCGCGAACTGCTCGGGACTGACCCGGTAGCCGATCTCGTCCTCGAAGAAGGAGTCGATCACGCCGGTCTCGATCGGCACACCGAGGCTGCGCAGCTCTTCCTTGTCGCGCTCGAACATCTTCTCGAACGCCTCACCGTGGGACGACGGGTAGAGGACCTCGCGGATCCGCTCCTTCGACACGTTGTCACGCTGCACGAGCAGCATGATGAGCAGGTTCATCAACCGCTCGGTCTTACCCGCCGCCACGGTGTGTTTCTCCCCCTAGAGACTCTGCTACGGCGTCGCCGCGGTGGCTTCGGCCTTGACGACGTCGATGACGAAGTAGAGCGTGCTGTTGGCAGGGATGCCCGGCGTGCCGCCCTGGCCCGGCTTGTCCTCAGCACCGTAGCCCAGCTCCGGCGGGATCTGCAGCAGAACACGGCTGCCGACCTTGACGCCCTCCAGGCCGTTGGTCCAGCCCGCGACCACCTGGTTGAGGGCGAACGGCACGGCCTCCTTGCTGAAGCTCTCGTCGAAGGGCTTCTTGGCGCCGTAGGTCATGCCGAGGTAGTTGGCGGTGACCGTCTGGTCGGTGGTGATCTCCTCGCCGTCGCCCTCGGTGACGATGACTCGCTTGAGCCCGTCGTCGGCCTTCGGCTTGGCGATGCCGGTGAAGTCGAAGCCGGTCGGCTTGCCGTTCTTCTCGACGACCTTGGGGAGCTCGGAGGCGTCGACGTCGTGCGGCGTCTTGTCGGCGGCGGCCTTGACCACGTCGACGACGACCAGCAGCGTGTCGTGGTTGCCGATGCCCATCTGCGGGTTGCCGCCCTCGCCGAGCAGGTCGGCCGAGCCGACGATGGCCTCGATCCGGTCGCCGACCTTGGCACCCTTCAAGATGGTGCTCCACGGCTTGTCCGCCGGGAGCTCCTCACCCTCGGCGGCCTGGCTCTCGTAGGCCCAGTCCTTGTCCAGGGTGGTGGCGTTGCCGATGTAGATCTTGGCGAACACGCCGCGACCCTCCGGGATCTCCTCACCCTCGCCCTCGGTCAACGTCTTGACCTTGGGGTCCTTGGGGTAGGCGATCGCGGACTCCCACTTCAGCGTGGGCGCCTTGTCGACCGCGGCCGAGACCGTGACGCCGTCGAAGCCGGAGACGGTCTCGTCGCCGTACCCCGTCTTCTCTTCGCCGCCGCAGGCGACCAGAGCCGGGATGAGCAGGGTGACGGCCAGCGCGCTCAGCGCGTGGCGCAGACGAGGCCGAGGAGCAGTGGGCACAGTGCAAACCTTCGTGACGTGAAATAGAGACAGACGACAGCGGAGCACACCATATCCGCCCGGTGGTTAGCCCGCGGCGAAGCCACCCCGGCAGGAGCCTCACATGCCGTCGATGAGCCGCTGGACGCGCTCGTCGTACGCCTTGAGCGGGTCCTTGCACAGCACGGTGCGCTGGGCCTGGTCGTTGAGCTTGAGGTGGACCCAGTCGACGGTGAAGTCGCGGCGACGCTCCTGGGCCTTCTTGATGAACTCACCGCGGAGCCTTGCTCGCGTCGTCTGAGGCGGCACCGACTTGGCCTCGAAGATCTTCAGGTCGGTGGTCGCCCGCTTGACCGCGCCCTTCTTCTCCAGCAGGTAGTAGAGGCCGCGGTTGCGGTGGATGTCGTGGTAGGCGAGGTCGAGCTGGGCGACGCGCGCGTGGCCCAGCGGGATGCCGTGCTTGGCGCGGTAGCGGTCGATCAGCTTCCACTTGATCACCCAGTCGATCTCGCGGTCGACCAGGGAGAGGTCGTCGGACTCGATTGCCTTCAGGCCGCGCTCCCACAGGTCGAGGGAGGCGAGCATGGTCGGGTCGGTGATCTCGCGGCGGTCGACGAACTCGCGCGCCTTGGACAGGTATTCGTTCTGGATGTCCAGCGCGCTGGCCTCGCGGCCGTTGGCCAGTCGCACCTTGCGGCGGCCGGTGAGGTCGTGGGCGATCTCGCGAATGGCGCGGATCGGGTTCTCCATCGTCATGTCGCGCAGGACGACGCCCTCCTCGATCATCCGCAGCACCAGGTGGCAGCTCGCGATCTTGAGCATCGTGGTGGTCTCGGACATGTTCGAGTCACCGACGATGACGTGGAGTCGCCGGTACTTCTCGGCGTCCGCGTGCGGCTCGTCGCGGGTGTTGATGATCGGCCGGGACCGTGTCGTCGCCGAGGAGACGCCCTCCCAGATGTGCTCGGCACGCTGAGAGACCGCGAAGCCGGCACCCCGCGGGGTGTGGGTGACCTTGCCGGCGCCGACGATGAGCTGACGGGTGACCAGGAACGGGATGAGCACGTCGGCGAGCTTGGAGAACTCCCCGGCGCGGCTGACCATGTAGTTCTCGTGGCAGCCGTAGGAGTTGCCGGCCGAGTCGGTGTTGTTCTTGAACAGATAGATGTCGCCGGCGATGCCCTCGTCGTGCAGCCGCTGCTCGGCGTCGAGGAGCAGCCCCTCCAGGATCCGCTCCCCCGCCTTGTCGTGGGTGACGACCGAGATCACGTCGTCGCACTCGGGCGTGGCGTACTCGGGGTGGGAGCCGACGTCGAGGTAGAGCCTCGCGCCGTTGCGGAGGAACACGTTCGAGCTGCGGCCCCAGCTCACCACCTTGCGGAAGAGATAGCGGGCCACCTCGTCCGGGCTCAGCCGCCGCTGGCCGCGGAACGTGCAGGTCACGCCGTACTCGTTCTCGATGCCGAAGATGCGCCTGTCCATACTTGAAACCCTAGACGGTCGGCGGTCACTCCGGAGGCGTTCAGAGGTACGACACGGCGGGGCGGACCACCCTCCGGAACGTCAGTGCAGCTCGCGCCTGAGAATCGCGATGAACTCGTCCGCCATCCCCAGCTGTCGTTCCAGCTTCTCGCGGCGTACGCCGGCCTCTGCGCGGACCGCGGCGAGGCGCTCGCGAGCCGCGGTGGCGTCGCCAGGGTCGGGCGCGGACCCTCGCAGGATCTCGATGTCGACCATGACCGCCTTCATCTCCTCGAGGCTGAAGCCGAGGGGCTTCATCCGGCGGATCACCAGGATCTTGTCGACGTCATCCTCGGTGTAGAGCCGGAAGCCGCCCTCGCTGCGCCCCGAGGGACTCAGCAGGCCGACCTCCTCCCAGTGCCGAAGGCTGCGCAGCGACAACTCGGTGCGCGCAGCGACCTCGCCGATCTGCATCGCCCCTTCGGGGGCAGCACTGCGCGTCATGGTGTCCCTTCTCACACGGTCGACGACGCCAACCCTTACGTTACGTGAGAGTACCGTTCTCTCGTCCTGCCCATCCTGCCAGCCGCGACCGATCGGACCGTCCTCAGTGCCTTCACCCCTGGCCACCTCCGGGCAGCCCACCGTGCTCGCCGCGCTGCGCTCACCGCGCCTGCTGCGTACGGAGGTGCTGGCGGGTCTCGTCGTCGCGCTCGCGCTGATCCCCGAGGCGATCTCGTTCTCGATCATCGCCGGGGTCGACCCGCGGGTCGGGCTGTTCGCCTCGTTCACGATGGCGGTGGCGATCTCGTTCCTGGGCGGGAGACCGGCGATGATCTCGGCGGCCACCGGCGCGGTCGCGCTGGTGATCGCGCCGGTGATGCGGGACCACGGCTATGACTACCTGATCGCGACGGTGCTCCTGGGCGGTCTGATCCAGATCGGCCTGGCGCTGGCCGGGGTGGCCCGGCTGACGCGCTTCCTCCCCCGCTCGGTGATGGTCGGCTTCGTGAACGCGCTCGCGATCCTCGTCCTCCAGGCGCAGATCGTCCACATGGTCGACGTGCCCTGGGCCGTCTACCCGATGATCGCCGTCGGCATCGCCGTCATCGTGGGGTTCCCGCGGATCAACAAGGTGATCCCGGCGCCGCTGGTCGCGATCGTCGCACTCACCGCCTTCACCGTCCTCGGCGCGGTCGACGTGCCGAACGTCGGTGACCAGGGCGATCTGCCCGACAGCCTGCCGACCTGGTTCCTCCCCGACGTACCTCTCAGCCTCGACACGCTGCAGATCATCGCCCCGTACGCCCTGGGCATGGCTCTGGTCGGCCTGCTCGAGTCGTTGATGACCGCCAAGCTCGTCGACGACATCACCGACACCCACTCCGACAAGACCCGCGAGGCCGGCGCTCAGGGCCTCGCGAACCTGATCACCGGCCTCTTCGGTGGCATGGGCGGCTGCGCGGTGGTCGGCCAGACGATGATCAACGTCAAGGTCTCCGGCGCCCGTACGCGCCTGTCCACCTTCCTCGCCGGCCTCTTCCTGCTCATCCTCGTCGTCGGGTTCGGCGACACCGTGGCGCTGATCCCGATGGCCGCCCTGGTCGCGGTGATGATCATGGTCTCGGTCAGCGCCTTCGACTGGCACTCGGTCCGGCCCGCCACCCTGCGGCGGATGCCGCTCTCGGAGACGGCGGTGATGCTCACGACCGTCGCGTTCACCGTCGCGACCCACAACCTCGCGATCGGTGTCATCGTCGGGGTTCTGGTCGCGATGACTCTGTTCGCGCGCCGTGTCGCGCATCTGACCGAGACGCACCGAGAGCTCGTGGAGGACGCCGATGGCGGCGTGAAGGCCGTCTACCGGGTCTCCGGCGAGCTCTTCTTCGCCTCGAGCAACGACCTCTACACCCAGTTCGAGTACGCCGATGACCCCGACGAGATCGTCATCGACCTCTCCGACTCCCACATCTGGGACGCCTCCACGGTCGCGACCCTCGACGCGATCACCCACAAGTACGAGGCCAAGAACAAGTCCGTACGCATCGTCGGTCTGAACCGGTCCAGCGCCGACCGGCACGAGCGGCTGACCGGACAGCTCTCCGGTCACTGACCCAGCGACACGTACGCCACCACCGGCAGATGGTCGCTGCCGGACCGTGGGAGCACCTTCAGCTCCGTCACCTCGGCACCACGCGCGAGGACATGGTCGAGCTGCACGACGGGCAACGCCGAGGGGAAGGTGAACCGGAAGCCGTGCTCCTCGCGCGAGACCTGATCGGTGAGCGGGGCGAGCCCCGGATCCATCAGGTTCCCGTTGAGGTCGCCGGCCAGCAGCACCTCCCGCGCCGGGTCCTCGGCGATCGCCTCGGCCAGCAGCTCGGCGCTCCGGTTGCGGCTGTTCGCCGCGAGCCCGCGCGGGCCCAGCCGGACGGAGGGAAGGTGCGCCACATAGACGGTCACCTCGCCCTCCGGGGTCTGGACGACCGCTCGCAGGCATCGGTCCCAGGACGCCTCGATGCCCGCGGGACGGATGTCGACCCGGGTACGCTCCGAGATCGGGTGACGCGACCAGAGCCCGACGGTGCCCTGGGTCGTGTGATGCTCGAACCTCTGGCCCAGCGCAGCCTCGTAGCGCGGGAGGTTCTCCGAGGTGAGCTCCTCGAGCGCCACGATGTCAGGATCCTCGGCCAGCAGGATCTCGACGGTCCCCTCGACATCGTGGTTGTCGTCGGCGACGTTGTGCTGCACGACCGTGAGGTCGTACGCCGCCGGCTCGGCGGGCATCAGCTGAGGGCCGAACACACCCAACCAGGCGGCGAGCGGGGTCAGCGCGAGCAGCGCGGCGAGGGCCGACCGCCGTAGGACCGCTGCAAGGATCAGCACCGGAACCGCCAGGACGAGCCACGGCAGGAACGTCGCGACCAGCGAACCCAGGTTGCCCCAGCGGTTGGGCACCAGCCCGTGCAGCCCGATCACCACCGCGAGCAGCACCGCGATGAGCGCGAGCAGCCTCCCTCGTCGCCACGGCGACCCCTCGACCTCCACGGACAGCGACCCTAACCAACCACCCTGGGATGTAGAGAACGGCCTCCCGGCCTCGTTCACCGGGCAGAGACACCCGACGAGCACGAGGATGAGAGTCATGACACAGCAGCTGCGGTTCGACCACATCGGCGTCACCGTCGCCGACATCGACACGGCCACGGAGTTCTTCGTCGGCCTCGGCCTGGAGATCGAGGGCCGTACGTTCGTGGAGGGCGAGTTCATCGACACGGTGTGCGGGATCCCCGGAGCCCGCTGCGAGGTCGTGATGCTGCGGCCGCCTGGTGGCGGCACCGCCCTCGAGCTGGCCCGTTTCGTCCGCCCCGACCACACCCCGGGCTCGCCCGGAGCGATGGCCAACGAGCTGGGCCTGCGCAACGTCTGCTTCGAGGTCGACGACCTCGACGCGGAGCTGGAGCGGCTGGCCGCGGACGGCTACGGGCTCGTCGGAGGCGTCGGAGTGCACGAGAACATCGTGCGGATGGCGTACGTCCGCGGCCCGGAGGGCATCGTCGTCTCGCTCTCCGACCGGATCGGCTGAGCTCCGAATACGGAACGTGGGAGTGCTGGGGTCACCTGGTGACCCCCCACCACCCCCCCTAGGGGGCAAAACCGCAACGCGGGGGGCAGGTGGTGGGCCCCGAGGCGGAGGCCCCGCGGGGCCGCCGGG